>MTER01000065.1 GCA_002083985.1 Candidatus Altarchaeales archaeon A3 | reverse complement strand
TTTCCCCTCAATATAAAAATTTCCTCATATAATTCATCCTGTTTTAATAAAATTTTTCCTTCATTTGACAGAAATAACAAAGATATAAAATTTCGCACTATGTTTTCATTATCTGACAGTTGGGAGAATTTCACGCTATCGGGACTGTCATTATTAGTGTTATTATTGAGGTTATTATTTAAAAAATTTATTATCTTTTTATAAATTTCATCTATGCTTTTTCTTATATCTGCAGAAGGTGTTATCTCAATGATTCGTTTTTCAGCAAATTTCCTTTTAATTTCCTTTTTCTCCGATTTCAATACCTCGTTTATGGCATTCATCAGTTCCTCCGCTGAAATTTTCCTCTTTAAAATCCGTTTGGGAACGAGAGAAATATCTGTTAAATTTAATTTATCCAGCAATCCGCTGTTTTCATCATCATAATCATTATAAGTGTCATTTTCTGCAATATCCGCATCAGTGTCCTCATCACCTTTACTTTCGTCAAGCATTAATACATCCGCCTTCATTCTTAAAAGAACAGCACAGACAATTAATGCGGTTGCAGGAATTCTGAAATTTAAATTTTTCATAAGTTCTATTTTTGAGGAGTATGCTTTTGCTAATTCAACGATATTAATATTCCAGGGATCCATCGTGCTGATTATTTCATAAAGGGCATCCTTCCAGAATTCCCCTTCTTTTATATCTGCAATACTTTCAGGTATATTTTCTAATTTTTCTAATTCTGCCATCGTAAATTTTATTCTTTCTCACCATTCTCACCATTCTCACCATTCTTACCATTCTCACTATTTTTGATTATTTTCTTTGTTTGGTAATTATTATTTTTTAATTACTTTTAATTATTAATCTAATATTAAATTAAAAATGCCAGATGACGAACTTGATGAAATAAGGAAACGAAAAATGCAGCAGATGTTTCAGGAAAGAATGCAGGAACAATACGGAGCCGAAGAACAGGAAAAACAGGTCTCACAGCAATTAAAATCAATTATAGACAAAATTTTAACTTCCGAAGCAAGCGAACGGCTAAATAACATCCGCTTTGCGATGCCTGAATTTGCCCGCCAGATCGAAATTTTGCTTGTTCAGTTATATCAGGCAGGAAAAATAAGAGGACAGATTGATGATAAACAGTTTAAGGAAATACTTATACAGCTCAAATCAAATAAATCGGCAAGTGAAACAGGGGGCATAACAAGAATTTCAAAGTGAAAGCAATCAAAAGACCTAAAAATTTAATTATAAATTTAATTATAAAAACATTAATCAAACAGCAAAAATGTCAAAATTTGAAAATTTAGTAGTTATAAATAAAGGAAAGACCTGCGGATACGCATTAAAATTAATGGATAAGAATAAAATTTCAAGATTGCTGGTTGTTGATGATGATAAATTAACAGGAATAATCACATATTCAGATATAGTGAATACCTTAAATAATCCGAGAAAGAGGAAATTTTTAAATAACGCCCGGATAAGGGTTTCGTCTGCGATGACAAAAGACATTATTGCTGCAAATAGTTCTTCAACAATAAAAGAAATGGCAAATATCATGCTCAAAAATAAAATTTCTTCCGTAATAACAGAAGATGCAAAGAACGACCGCATAAATTTAATAACAAAAACAGATATCATTAAGCAGGCGTTAAATTCAGACGTTCCGGTTTCTCTGATATCTACAAAAGATGCAATATCTGTTCCTTCAAAGACCACAATAGTTCATGTAAGAAAAATAATGGAAGAAAACGGAATACACCGGCTTTTGGTTGTTGATGGCGACTCACTCGCGGGCATTATAACTGAAAAGAATATTGCAGACGCATTAAAATTATTCAGGGATTTAACCGCTGATTACAATCATCCCGATATAAAACTATTAAAAGTTACCGATTTTATGAAAAAGGACTTAAAGACATTAGAAGAAAATGCCAAAGTAAAGGACGCAATAAAAATTATGCTTGAACATAACATTTCAGGAATTCCCATTATAAAAGAAGATGGAAAATTCGGAATAGTTACAAAGACAGATATTGTAAGGGGAATAGCGGATGGACTTATATTTACTTTGTAGATTTTTTGTAATCCTTTTTATTTTTAAATTTTAAAATTTCAACCCCGTTTTCTCTTCCGACAATAATAATATCCGGCTTTCTCTTTGCAAATATGCCATTTTCAATAACACCGCTTATTAAATTTAACTCATCTTCAAGTTTTTTGGGATTTGAAATTTCTCCGAAGTCAGCAAGGATAATGAAATTTCCATTATCGGTTGTAAAAATTTCGTCTTTGTCCTTTTTATTCATCACCATACAATTAACATTGTATCTTTTCTTTAATTCATGTCTGACATAATTTACTGCAAAAGGAATAACCTCAACGGGAATAAGTACATCTAATTTCTTGGTTTCTGAAATTTTTGTTTCATCAACGACACATATAAATTTTTTGGCTGTCTTTGCTATGACTTTTTCTCTCGTCAATGCACCTCCATATCCCTTTATCAGTGAAAAATCCTCCGCCACCTGATCTGCTCCGTCAACATCAATATCTATGTATGTTTTATTTTTATCAGTTTCAGCATTCAAAATTTCATTCATGTCTTTAATTTTTATTCCTTTCTCCGATGCGTATTTTTCACTTCCTTTTGATGTAGGAACGCTGGTGATGTTTAAATTTTCCGTATTTATTCTTTCTGCAAGTGCATCAATAAAACATCTTGCGTTTCTTCCTGTGCCCAATCCTACAACAAAGTTGTTTTCAACAAATTTTGCCGCTTCATAACCGGAAATTTTTCTTAATTCGTTTAACTTATTTTCATCCATTTTATTTTAACATTATTTAAATTTTATCAACTTATCAGCCATTCCGATACTCATTTACCTCCTTGACACAAATTTCTTCTCCTTTTCGTAATGTTTCAATTGCATTAATGACTGCCTTTACTGCTTTTAATGTTGTTATATAAGGACTATTAAGTTCAACGGCCGCCCTCCTTATCATATATCCATCCTTTCTCGGATTTACCCCTAACTTCGGGATGTTGATGACAAGGTCAATCTCCCTGTTTCTCATTAAATTTAGTATGTTTGGCTCACCCTCGCTTATCTTTAAAACCCGTGTATTTGCAATTCCGTGCTGTGATAAGTATCGCGATGTCCCGGATGTTGAAATGATTTCAAAATTTAAATCGTAAAATTTTTTTGCAAACGGTAAAATTTCTTCCTTATCTTCACTTCTAACACTTATAAAAATTTTTCCTTTTAACGGAATCTTTGTGCCTGCTGCAAATTCCGCTTTATAAAATGCCATTCCAAAACAATCTGCAATTCCCATAACCTCACCAGTTGAACGCATTTCAGGACCAAGCACAGGGTCAACATTCGGGAGTTTCAGGAACGGGAAAACAACTTCTTTAACACAAACATGCTTTGCCTTTTCAAGATTTTCATTATACTTATCAACATTTATTAATTCGTTCAGTTTCTTTCCAAGTATAACCTTTGTGGCTATCTTTGCCAACTGAATACCTGTTGCTTTGCTTACAAAAGGGACGGTTCTGCTCGCCCGCGGATTTGCCTCAATGACATAAATTTTTCCATCCTTAATTGCGTACTGTATATTAATCATTCCTATGGTCCGTAAATTTATTGCGATTTTTTTTGTGGTCTCCTTGAGCTGCGTTATGATTTCATTACTTAATGTTTGTGTAGGAATTACAGCCGCGGAATCACCCGAATGAATCCCTGCTTCCTCTATATGTTCCATTATCGCTCCTATTAAAACATCTTTTCCATCGCATACAGCATCAACATCACATTCGGTAGCATCGGAAAGAAATTTATCAACTAATATGGGATGTTTGCCTAATTCATCTTCGCTGACCTTTACCGCTTCTTTCATATACTCTGCAAGTTCTTCATCATTGTAAACAATTTCCATTGCTCTTCCTCCTAAAACATAACTCGGCCTGACTAAAACGGGATAAGTGATTTCATTTGCTATTTCTCTCACTTCTTCAAAAGAATAACCTGTTCCTCCTTTTGCTTTCAATATTCCCAAGTTCTCAAAAAATTTTTCTGACTTTTCCCTATTCTCTCCAATGTCAATGTCCTCCGGCTGCGTTCCCAAAACAAGTACTCCTTCTTTCTTTAATGCATTCGCCAAATTTATTGATGTCTGTCCGCCAAACTGCACAATAACTCCCAAAAAATTTTTATCCGTCAAATTTTTGCTTTCCTTTTTGATAACATTCAGCACATCCTCCAATGTCAGCGGTTCAAAGTACAATTTGTCGGAAACATCAAAGTCGGTTGAGACGGTTTCAGGATTGTTGTTTATAATTATCGCCTCTATTCCTTCCTCTCTTAAGGCAGATATTGCATGAACGGTGCAGTAATCAAATTCAATTCCCTGCCCAATTCTTATTGGTCCGGCACCTAAAATTATTGCCTTTTTGTTACCAGAGACCTCAACTTCGTCCTCTTCATCGGCATAAGTGGAATAATAATAAGGAGTGGATGCCTCAAATTCTCCTGCACAGGTATCAACCATCTTATAAACAGGCATCTTCCTTATTTCTCTCAATTTCTTTTCGTCAAAATTTCTAAATTTTTCGTTCCTTTTTAAAATTTCCAAAACCTTTTTATCACTAAATCCATAATACTTTAATTTATCAACATAGTCCTTTAGTCCATTATTAACATTAACATTGTCCATATTATTTAATAATTATTGTTTATCAGATTAATATTTATTGTCTGAACCTGAAAGTCCAATTTTGAATCAAATTTTAATTTTAACAAGAATTGGCGTTTTATATTGTCGTCAATAAATAAAAGAGCACTTATATGGATCCAAATTAATTCATCAAATTCTCTCTGCACCGTGGAGAGAATCAAATAGACCTCATATAACTTCGCCTTAAACCATAAGTTTTGGGATGAAAAGCCCCTTTCATGCTTTAAAGTTAATTCTCCAAGCAGAGATTGGACTGTTTGCTTACTATGATTTACTTGCTTTGATTTCATTATCTCTTTTTTATTATGCTTGTTGCAAATTAAGACATATAACTTAACTTTATTACTTGTGTAAATTACATTGGCCATTATTTTAAATTTGTAATAAGTTAAGTTCGTTTCACTCTCATATTTCAAAAATTTCATTTTTGAAATCGCTTCGCTCTCATTTACAAATAACCTCATTTCATTCGGATATTTCAAATAAATTTGAAATGCTTCGGCATTTTGAAAT
>MTER01000064.1 GCA_002083985.1 Candidatus Altarchaeales archaeon A3 | reverse complement strand
GATAGCCATAACTAGAAATGCCCCTGCTAAATATACTGCCGAATGGACAATGTCTTTTGAAATTATTACTGCAACAGAAAAAGCAATTGCTATTATTCCGCAAACAAAAAATAAAATTTCTTCCATCTGATTTGTTTTTTACTAGCTGGTATTACGGGTAATTTTATAAATTTCCCTGATTATATCTGTTAAAGATAATATCCCCCTCATTTCTTTGCTATTATCTATAACTATCAGACGATGAATATGTTTATTTTGCATTATCTCGCTTGCATACTTAATTGTTTTATCCATTTCAACAACTTCTGGTAGAATATGCATTATTTCCGTAACTTTTACATCTTCAAAATTTTTTCCGAATGCTTTTATAATATCTGATTCTGAAACAATCCCTACAGGCTCACGCCTTTGATTTACAACAACAACTGCATGAACACTCCCTTCAACTAAAATATACACTGCTTCTATAACCGTTGCATTCTCAGGAACTGTAATTGTTCCATAAGTCATTAAGTCCTTTACCTGTTTTTCTTCTATTTTTTTCATTTTATTTTAAAATTTTTATAAATTTAATTTTTACTATTTACAATTTTCTCATTAATTTATCTCTTGTGTAGTCAGCCATTTCATAATTATTTGTCAGATGTATTGCCTGTTTTGGACATGCTTCTTCACATAATCCGCACCACATACAACTTCCTGTATTAACTATAAAATCATAATCATTTGCATTTCTTGTTTTTTCACGACCTTCTTTCAAGTCAATCTTTATCGCACTAATAGGACAATTTCTCACACACAAATTGCAAACAATACATTTTTCCGGTTCAAGTTTGTGCAGTCCTCTATACGGGCGATCTCTTTTTTCCTTTGGATATTGTAGAGTAACATTCTTTTTGAATAAGGCAGTTTTTATTGTTACCTCTAGTCCTTTAAGGATTCCTGTAATAAACATCGTATTTTATAATATCTTGTTGCTTATTAATTTTGGTTGTTTATTAATTAGAATTGATATTAAATTAGTATTATTATTAATTAAAATTAATAATCTTATATAATTTATTTTGTTGTTTTATTCTAATTATTATGGGCATGTTTATTAAAAACTTGATGGCGTAAAAAATGGTGCTGACTCACTAAAATTAGGGTAATTTTAAAATCCCATAGATTTTAAAATATCCGAGCATCAGCGAGGTTATTATATATTTGGTTTTTTACAAATATTTTTATAGGCATAATGTTTTAAATTAAAATTATACTGTTCAATTTTAAGATTTCTTTTAAACATTTTTAAATTAGAAGATTTGAAAATCTCCAGCGAGGTGATTTAAAAATTTCAGAAATTTTTAAATCTCCGAACGAAGTGAGGTGAGATTTTTAAAATATCCCTCACAAAATAATTAACCCAATTTAAAGGGATGATCACCGATTTTTGTATTTTTTGAAATTTTCATAAGTAAATTTTTGCATCCTCTGAACAGTTACTCTTCAAGAATGATTGGCCAATTACTTAAAAACAGTAAAGTTACGGCTTAAAATATAATTTTATTCTAAAAACATAATAATTTCATAAAAGCATAATCAATACTTCAAATTTTAATAATCAAATGCGACAAAAAATGCAAATCATGATTATAATTTCGGAACTTCTTAAAAATAAAGAAATATGCATGGCAGCAATCTCAAAATTGATAAACACAAAAAAGGAACTTGATGACTTTATGGACACATTGGAATGGTTATCTTCCCAAAAAATTAGAGAATAATTGCGCGATAGGTTAAAGGAATACAAAAAAGGAGAAACAACAGAAAATAGTATTGAATAATTGAAAAAAGAAATTTTTTAAAGTGAAATTTTTGGATATGGATGAAAAAACCAAACTGAAATATGTTTATTACGACCAGATTTTACCTGTAGGACATAAATTTAAGGAGATCAAATTTAAATTTAACGAACATAAATTCAGGTTTCTGACTGATGTAGGGATGTTTGCGAGGTTTGAGATAGACACAGGAACAAAATTTTTATTGAGAAATTTAGATGCAAAGACTGATGATACCTTTCTGGATTTATGTTGCGGTTACGGAGTTGTCGGAATAACAGCAGGTAAATTTTGCAGGTCAGTTGTAATGAGCGATGTCAATGAGAGAGCAATAGAAATGGTAAAAAGAAATTTGGAGCTAAATTTAGTTACAAATGCCAAAGTTGTGAATAGTGATTTATTTGAAAATATTCCTGATAAATGGACAATAATAGCAACAAATCCTCCGCTGAGGGCTGGAATTGAATTTATGAAAAAACTTGTCGTTGGAGCAAAGGCGCATCTTCATAACAATGGCAGAATATTTATTGTTGCCAGAAAAAAGCAGAATGCGTATAAAATATTTGAAATTTTGGGTGAAAATTTTGATGCGAAAATTGTTGAAAAAGGCGGAGGTTATGTCGTAATGAAAGGGATCAACAAAATAAACCCTTAATCTCTTCTTCATAACTTTTCCCTTTACATCCCTTTCCAAACCGGACAATCAAAGCATGATATTCTTTATAAATTTCAACCAGTTCCTTTGTATCAATATTTTCAAAATCATTCAAAATCCCTCTTTTTATTTCCTTCTCAAAAATTTCCCTTAATTCATCATAGTCCATTTTAAAAGCATCTGCATCTTCATCTAATGCATTATAAATTCTTCTCGTATAGGTGTCTATCACAAATATCGACTTTTCAAATACATAAAGCAGCATTGAGTCAGCCGTCTCTTTTCCGATTCCTTTAATACCCAATAGTTCTTTTCTTAATTCAAAAATTTCCTTCTTTTGCATACATTCAATAAAATTTTCTCCGTAACGAGCAATCAAATATTCACAAAAATTTTTCAACCGCATCGCTTTCTGTCTGTAAAATCCCGATGATTTTATTAAAATTTCAATATCTTCAACAGGCATATCGGCGATTGCTTTAACTGAGCACACTTTTTCTGTTTTTAAATTTTTTATTGCCTTTTCAACGTTATTCCACGATGTGTTTTGAGTCAGAATCGCTCCGATTATTATTTCTTCTTTGTTCTCGGCGGGCCACCAATATTGCTTCCCGAATTTTTTAAACAGAATCTGATATAATTCGTATAGCATTTTACGGATAAAATTTAAAATTTATTTGTAACTATTCTGTCGCCCAAAAAAATTGTATGTAAATTTTTTGATTTTTTTGTATTTTTTGAAATTTTCAGAGGTAATTTAAAAATCCAATAGATTTTTAAAGATTAAAAACCTGTAGTTTTTAGTAATTTTTGCATCCTTTGAACAGTTACATTTCTTTTTCAGCTATTTTAAAATCGTAAAGATTTTGAAATATCCGGGCAACAGCGATGTGATCACTTTTTACGAACTTGCTCAATATTAAGGGGGTAAATCATTCGTAACCGTCAAAAAATCACGAATAACCTCCACTCTTTATTGAGCATATTCCTTTTTACTAATCGAATCGAGACTAAAAAGGTCTACGATAACATTAAAATTCACCGACAACATCCTCATAATTCAGATATGGCTCATTTATATCTATATTTTCATTTATCTTTTCAAGGGCATAAAACCGGACATCTTTTCTTATAAATTTCACCGCAAAAAAGCATCTGATCTGAGCAATTTCCTTAAATTTTCTAAAATTTTCAACCCCTCTCGAAATATAAATTTTATCCTGTTTTGTTGCCTTACATTGTATGGACATAACAACGCCATTTTTCATAACTAATATATCTGGCAGTAATTCCGAATATCTTCCGCTGCCAGCAATTCTCATTGCAATAAAACCGTCTTCGCTGAACTTTTCAACCATCTTCCTCTCAAAATTAACTCCCTTTAAATATTCTCTGTTCATATTAGTCCAGATCGCTTATCAGCAAAAAATTTTTCTCATTACAAATTTCGTTCAGCTTTTTGTTCACCTGTTCATTGTGTGCTTCATCGCATTCAATTTTTAACATACATGCGGAAACTGATTCCGGCGACTTCATAATTACACTTAAATCGGACACAAGCCCTTCTTCGTTAATTCTGTCTAATGTGTCCATAATATTTTTATCTATAATATGCCCGACTAAAATAACATTTCTGGCTCTTTTTTTGTAATATTTTTTTCCTTCAATATTTATATCTGAAATTTTTATTCCTTCATTGAGCAGTAATGATTTTATGTTTTCAAGTGATTTGACATCCTCAATTCCGAACACAATTTCAACAGGAATTTCATCGTTCTCTTTAAACTGGTGTCCATGAACAATACTTTCTATATTCCCTCCGTTTGCTGAAACTGGTTCAATTGCTTTAATTAAACTTCCCGGTGTGTCCTTTAAAAAAATTTTCATATTTATTTTCACTTTGTATGTGTTAACTTTAATTTTGAAATACTAAAACATATAGAGTTTTAATATTTAAAAATCTGTAAGATTTTTGGGAGTGTCAACTATGTGGAGATTTTATAAGAGGTCAATGGAAGTTTTTAATCGTTTTTATCTCTATTTGGTTAACCCTCTCTAAAATACTGAAATCTTTGGATTTCAATCTTTCAAAATTTTTGAAATTTTAAAATTACTTTAAAATTAAAATTTAATTAATTTAGATTTTAAAAATAAGTTGAAAAATTTAATGCCGAGGTGGCAGAGTCCGGTAATGCGCACGCCTCGAGAGCGTGTTCCCGCGAGGGAATTAGGGTTCAAATCCCTACCTCGGCGAATAAAAATTTAAAGATAAAAATTTAACATAAACAAAATTTAATAATGAAATCTAATTTTTAAGTTATAAATTTTATTATAAATTTGCTATAAAATTTCAAAATGGAACAGGAAACAATTGAACTTAAAGGACACATTATTGACTCCTTAATACTCCCGAAGGTATTTGATACGATAATGGAAGAAGAGGGTAATTTTGATATTCTTGACTTTAAGATTGGTAAAAAGAAGACTGAGCCGAGTTATGCAAAAATTTTAGTGAACGGAAAAGACATCGAACACCTTAACATAATTCTTCAAAAATTACAAAAATTAGGGGCAGTTATTTCTGTTCCGAAAGATGCTGAGACCGAAATCGCAGATATGGATGGTTGTGCTCCTGAAAATTTCTGTCCGACAACAAACCAGAAGACCTACGTAAGAATTAACTGCAAATGGAATGAAGTAAGGAATCAGAAAATGGACTCATGTATTATTATTGAAAATGGAATTCCTCTATGCAAACTTTTCAGACATCTAAAAAAAGGAGATAATGTTGTTGTCGGACTTGAAGGAATTAAGATTGAACCAATTGAAAGGTCGAGAGAACCAATGGGTTTATTCGGATTTATGAGAAGCGAAACATCAACGGAAAAACCAACTATTACCTTGATAAAAGAGGTTGCAAACGAATTAAAGAAAATAAAAAAATCAAACGGAAAAATAGGTGTTGTTTGCGGGTCTGCTGTTATTCATACGGGAGCAAGCAGGGCACTTGCAGAAATCATAAATCTCGGATATGTTGATGCGTTCTTTGCAGGGAATGCTGTTGCAGTCAGGGATATTGAATATGAGACCTACGGAACGTCTCTTGGAATGAATATTGAAACCGGAAAAACTGAGCAATACGGATACAGAAAACACACTTCAACAATAAATTCAATAATACGAATAGGTTCAATTAAGAAAGCAATAGATGAAGGAATAATAAAACATGGAATGATGTATGAACTAGTAACTAAGAATATTCCTTATGTTCTTGCAGGAAGTATAAGAGATGACGGCCCTTTGCCGGATGTAATAACTGATATATGCGAATCACAGGATAAAATGCGTGAACTATTACAGGATTTGGATTTGGTTTTGATGATGGGTTCGCTGTTACATTCGATTGCCGCTGGAAATTTAATGAAAGCTGAAACAAAGGTTATTTGTGTTGATATAAACCCTGAAGTTGTGACTAAATTAAGGGACAGGGGAACAACACAGGCAATAGGAATAGTAACTGATTTAGGAACATTTATTCCTATATTGCTTGAAGAACTTAAGAAAAAATAAAATTTAAATTTATGCCTGTGATTAATTTATAATAATTATTTATTTATATCTTTAATCTAATTAATAAACAATAATAAACAAAAACCAAAATGGCATCGGAAAAGTGGTTGATCGTGGTGGCATCATTTTTTATAGTGATGTCGCTGACTACGAATGTAGGGTTTTTTCTGGATGGAAATGTGATAGAGCTGTATTTGGCAACTGTGATGAACATCTTGGCAACTGTCGTGAAGGCAATAATGAATAGAGGAGTTGTTGGAATGACTTCTTTGGCAGCAAGTCTTGTTGGAGACATACATTTGGTATGGGCAGTAATTCTGACATTCGGAACCGGAGTTGTGGTTGGTGGACACTTATCAATAGGAGTTGTTGACGCTGACTTGGCAAGAGGTTTAGCAGCTGGAGCAATATTTGCAAATTTAGTTAGTGTTGCATTGTTGCTAATGGAAACACAACACGAAGCAAAGAAAGAAGCAGATTAAATCAAAAAAATACAGAACCAGTAAATAATTTTATTTTTTTATTTATTTTGTAGAGTAATCGCATATTGGAGTAAATTTCTGATAGATTTCTAAATTTATTCTAAAATATACAAAAAGAAAGGGTGTGGAAAAGAGATGTATTTATATATTACAAAATAATGATTGCGTTGCTGTTGTTTGACAGTAATTACCTTGCTTACGCTCATAGATTTCAAAAACTTCGTTTTTAAAATCACATCACTATCTTTGTAAGATTTCAAAATTTATAAATTTTGAAATATTGTTTGGTCTCTGATGATAAAAATAGATAAATTTAATAAATTTCTTCTAATATTGCATCAGTCATTTCTTTTGTTCCGACTGTTTTTGTAGTATCCTCTGCTATGTCAAATGTTACATACTTTCCATCTTCAATAACCTTTGCAACAGCATTTTCTAAAATTTCTGCTGCATCATTTTCATTTATATGCCTTAACATCAAGACACCTGAAAGAATCAAAGCCGCGGGATTTAGCACACCTTTGCCCTTAAATTCCGGTGCAGAGCCGTGAACTGCCTCAAAGACCGCACAATCAGTTCCGATATTTGCTCCAGGTGCAACACCTAAACCACCTATTAATCCCGCACATAAATCACTTACTATATCTCCGTATAAATTTGGCAGAACCAAAACATCATAATTTTCTGGAAACTGAACAATATCCATACACAAACTATCAACTAATTTATGCCTGAAAGCAGTTTGAGGATAAAATTTTGAAATTTCTTCTGCTGTGTGCATAAATAAACCATCGCTAAATTTCATTATGTTTGACTTTGTAACCGCTGTAACACTCTTCCTTTTATTCCTTTTTACATATTCAAAAGCGTATTTTATAATTCTCCTGCTTCCAAAGTCAGAAATCGCCTTTATACTTATTGCAGAGTCTTCCCTTATCCTTCCCTTATTTTTACTTTCAATAAATTTAATTAAGTCAATCGTATCGGCATTTCCGTTTTCAAATTCAATCCCAGCATATAAATCCTCTGTATTTTCTCTTATTATAGTTATGTCAATATTTTTGGGATTAGTTATTCTTGTTTTAATTCCTTTGTAATATCTGCACGGCCTGACACAAGCGTACAAGTCAAGTCGTTTTCTTAATTCAACATTAACGCTTCTGAATCCCTTTCCAAGCGGCGTTGTAACAGGGCCCTTTAATGCAATTTTGTTTCTTTTAACTGAATCAATTACATGATCGGGTAAAGGTGTTCCCTCTTTTGCCACTACATCCGCACCAGCATCAAAAATTTCCCATTCAATAGTTTTTCCGCATATATCCATTGCTTTGTCAATTGCCCTTTTTGCCTGCTCTATTAGTTCCGGACCGGAACCGTCACCTCTTATTAATGTTATTTTATGAGACATCTTAATTTTATTCTTATTAATTAAAATTTCAAAAATGAATAAATTTAATACTAAAAATCTTTGGGATTTTCAATCTTTAAAAATTTATGAAATATTTAAATAAACAAAGAAGGATAAATGTAGGAAATACTCTTGGAAAGAAAGACGCCTTGCTGATATATAATCCGAAAAATTTATATTATCTGTGCGGAATTGACGGCTTCGGAGCGACTGGGTTATTAACATCTGAAAATTTTACCCTGTTTTTGAATGAAAACGATTATGAA
>MTER01000063.1:1175-6767 GCA_002083985.1 Candidatus Altarchaeales archaeon A3 | reverse complement strand
GGCATTGTTAAAAAAGTACAGATAAATTCTTATTCCATTTAGCCATCAAAAGGGGTTGAGTCGCAAATGAATTGAGGCCAGTAAAATTTTAAAAAAATAAAAAACTTATTTATTAGAGTTGTTGCAAATTAAGACATATAACTTAACTTTATTACTTGTTTAAATTACATCGGCTCTTATTTTAGAGAGTGTCAACCAAATAGACCTAAAATTTATGTAACTATTCAGCCACCCGAAAAATTAAGGGTAAATTTTTGACTTTTTTAATTTTTTTTGAAATTTTCACAGGTAATTTAAAAATCTCATAGCTTTTTAAAGATTAAAAACCTGCAGTTTTTAGTAATTTTTATACCCTCTGAATAGTTACAAATTTATTTTAAAATTAATTTATGACTGATATTAAGTGCATAAAGTTAATATTCCCAATTAAAGTATAAGAAATTTAGGTGAAAATTTTTAATAAGTTCTTTATCCTATTTTACTTAACGGCGATTCATCTATCTCTGCTATATTTATCTCTTCTTTCAAATCATCTGTGCTTATTATGTTTCTTTCTTTTTTCCCGTTTATTTTTCCTGTTTCTCCTGTTGGTTGTCCTGATTTAACTCCTTTTTTAATAAATCTTCGGTATGCTACATATTTGTATACAAAGAATGCCGCAATTAACACAATTATAAAAATAGATGTAATTGCAACAGGGTCAACAGTATGAATATCCTTAGAACTTGTGAAAGGTATGAAATTTTCTTTTTCTGCAGTAAATACATAATTTCCCCACTCATCCGGTTTAAATTTTGTCTCTCCTTTTTCATTGGTAAGCAATGTTAAATTTTTTTTGCCAGGAAACAGGACATTAAATTTCGCGTTTTGAACAGGAATATTATTTGCTTTTGAAAATATCTTTACAATAATCTCGCCTTCCACATAGTCAATTGTTATATTTATCTCTGCAGGCATAACTGTAAATGTTCCGTTTGCCGTTAAATATCCTTTTTTACTACCTTCGGCAAAATACTCTCCGACAGAGGGCATAAATTCAACAAAATTTCCGGATTTTTCTATTTTTTCGCCATTGTTTTTGTTAATAATTTTGATATGGATCTCTGTTTCGGGTTCCGTTGTTGCATAAATCGTCTGAATTTCACCGTAAGTAAGCACATTTTTATCCATATTTATTTTGTTATTTCCGCTGACTGTAATTTCCATATTTACAGGAATAAAATGGTCCTTCTTTACTGAGATATTGTTCATTAAATTTTCTATTTTATAATATGTATCTGCTCTTTCGTTATTTACATAAATTTCGGCATTCAGTGTGGTATTTTTTGAGTCCTTTATGCGAAATCGGACAGTATCCCCAACCTTTAAATTTTTCTCATCAGGCAAAATTTCAAGAAACATTTCATCAAGTGCAAAAATTTTTACAGTATTTTTTTTATGTTCCGCATCTTCAACACTAATCTCATAATCGCCGGACATCGGAGGAGTAAAGGAAAATTTACCCTCCTTTGTTGCAGGCATAGTGATAGAACCATCAGGATATGCTACTTTAACATCAAGTGAATCAATATTAATTATATCGTCTGCAAAAATTTTTCCGGTGACAACATCGCCGACTTTAACATTTTTCTGAATATCAATGTTGAGGAATGGTTTATCAACTATTTCTATATCCTTTGAGTCAGTCCAATATTCATCCCCGCGGGACGCTGTAATTGTGTAATGTCCCGGCGAGGTAAAATTTAATGGGAAAACCAGTTCTTTTGACGAAAAAGAAAATATGTTGCTTTGGTTTGTATCTTTGTTAAAAATTTCAACATTATAAAATTCCATAACTTTTTTGCCACCCCGTCCGGAGGTTATCTGAATTTCATCCATCCTTATAAATATTTCTACTTTATCCGAAATTTTCGCATATTGCGGAAGGTGCATAATCTCCATTCTTCCTTTAACAGGAAATTTTATGGTTTTATCGCAGTAAAATTTGTCGGAAATTTTATCATGCTGCTTAACTGTAATTGTGTATTCGCCGACACCATAACCTGAAGGAGAAAATTTGAGGGTGCCATCCATATTCGTATTCTCTCTTTTAACTTCGGCCCCATCTTTAACAATAATTATGCCTGCATTTTTTACTATGTTTCCCTCGTCATCTTTAACTAACATTTCAAGTATATCGCTAAAACACTTTTTCCCATACGGAGAAATTTCAATGCCAAATGTCCTGCCTTGCATTATGATTTCTTTACTATATGTCTTTTTTTGTCCGCCAACCCATATAAAGAAGGTCAGATTATGCTTTTTGCAGTCATACAACGAATTTTTTGTTTCAACGGGAAGCATAAAATTTACTCTTTTTGTCTCATTTTTCTCTAATTCTAATTTTTCGCTTAAAATTTCTCTTTCATCAAACAGGACATTGTATGAGAATGCAGTTATTTTGCTTTCATTATTTTTAAAGTCCGCAGACAGAGAAATATCTTTCGTATGATTTAAATTTACATTTTCAACAATCACCTCGCTTCGTTCGGAGATTTTTGAAAACTCTGTGTTTTCAAAAATAACATCTGCAGAGACATTTGTCAAAAACATCGGGGCAAATACAAAAGCAAATAAAACAAAAGCAAATATAAGGCATCCGGCATTTGGTACAATTTTAAAATCCGCATAGGATTTGAAAATATGAGAGTGAAACGAACTTATTTTTAAATCAAAAAATTTTAAAATATCCGGGCAAAGCGAGGTTATTTTAAAAACAAAGTTTTTAAAATATCCAAGCAGCAATGATGTTAAATTGTTTTTTACCTTTGAATCAGGTAACCATAAATTTAAATTATTCATTTTAAGCAAAATATAACATATAAATTTAGGAATGAAATCATAAATTATTAAATACTAAAAATTATTAAACTTAAAAAAAATGAAAGGAAAGATTATAAGTGTTGTGCAAAATTCCGTTGTAATAAAGGCAGATGCAAGAACAGATGTAAAAGGAGGAGCAATGTACGGAATGGACTCAAAAAGATTGTTGGATGCTAACATGGCCGGAAATTTTAACCCGAATAAACTTCTGAATTATGAAATTTTATTAGATGATAAACTTCTCGGAAAAATTTCAACTGTAATCGGAAGGGTAAATGACTTCTTTTTAGTATGTGATTTATATGACAAAAATGTTACTTCTGCCAAGGTAGGAGAAGATGTTGAAATTTTAAAACAAAACCGCAATAAAAAAGAACCGTACAAATTACCCAAAAATCAGAAATATGAAAAAAGAACTTCTGGAGATGCCGAAGGTAACCTGAACAGGAAAGAAGAAAATAATGGGAAATATAAAAAGGCAACATGGCAAAAACAAACAGCGAGAAGATAAAAAGAGTAAGTAATTGCGAAAAGAAAAACAAAGTAAATATTGACAATAATGAATCCGGGAAACAAATTACCGGAGAATTAAAAGATAGTGAATTAGAAAAAGAAGATATAAATTACAGTTATGAATATATCTGTCCGAATTGTAAGTTTCCTGTTATTGTCATTGATAGGAAGCGCGGTGAAATCAGATGTGATAAATGCGGCACAATATTAGAAGAACAAATCATTTCATTAGAAAAAGAGTGGAGGGTATTTGATGATGAATCCTCAGGAGTCATAAGATCAGGTGGTTCGACAAAGGACTCACAATGGGACAAAGGACTTACAACTAAGGTTGGAATCGGATACATAGATGCTTATGGCGTTCCAATATCCACCCAATCAAAAATTAAACATGCACGACTAAGAAAACTCCAAAACAGAATCAAATTAGTAAATACAAAGGATAGGAATTTTGTTCTTGTATTATCAAAGGTTGACAGAATTTTAAGTACCCTTGAGGTTGGGAACAGGATGGAATACATGAAAAACGAGTGTGCATACATTTATAAAAAAGCAATGGAAAAAGGACTTACAAAAGGAAAAAATCATCAGGGTATGGCTGCAGCAATTGTTTATATTTTATGTAAGGTGGATAAAATTCCATTTCAGTTTCTTGATATAAGTAAAGCAGCAGATGTTGCAAGGCAGCTGATGTGGAAATATATAAAAGCCCTGCAACCCGTAATTGAGGAATCACATTCTGACAGGATAAAGACCACCCCTAACAAAGAATGCCAAAATAATGCAGGTACAAATAACGCAGGCATAAAAAGCAGCATAAGGAGTATTCCCGAGGACTATCTAAATAAATTTGCGGACAGATGGAATCTTCCGCCTGATATTGAAGAAAGAGCAAAAGAAATTTTAAAATCAACCGGCAAAGGGGGTGTTTTGAGCGGAAGATCGCCTGCAGGATTTGCCGCCGCTGCACTTTATATTGCCGCAGGAGAAAAAAACATAGAGATTAAACTTTCCTTAATCAGGGAGGTAAAATATCTGACATTAATGAACAAAATAAAAATGCTGGAAAAATTAGTATAGGATTTTATAAGCAATAATTTATAATTTAGTTATACAAATAACTTTAGAAATCTGAATCAGAATATTTTAAAATTTTTCAAGTCCTTTATTTTTTCAACAATTTCTTTACTTAAATTTATTTTTTTTTCTACTTTAAACTGAAAATTAATCTTTCCAATGAACTCAATATATGCTTTACCTTTTATCAATATATCTACTTCTCCGTTATTTTTAACTATTTCATCAGTAATATTCAGCAATTGATTTAAATTTTCATATTTTACATTTACTTCGCTTCTTACTATTTTTGTTTCATTCGAGAGAATTGTTAGTCGTTCATTAAGAGAGCCATTACCCATATAAATTCCCTCCAAATAAATTTCATAGTCCGCTCCGTCAAGAGTGGCAGTGATTTTATCCGGATTATGGCATTTTAAATTTAAAGTCATTTGCTGCAAGTCAATGTTTTTTATTTCAACACTTTCAAAGTCAATTTCAACATTTTTAAATGCCTCCTTTTCCTGAATTTGTGAAAACAGATAAAGTCCTGCAAATATCAATATTATCAATACAAATATTCCTGCAATTATTTTTGTTTGCATTTTGAACTTGCTCAATATTAAGAGGCAAATCAATCGTAACAGTCAAAAAATCACAAATAACATCCATTTTTATTGAGCATATTCTGCATTTTGAATAAATTGATATCGTTTAAAACTTGGTGCTCATCTCTTTAAATTGGGTTAATTATTTTGTGAGGGATATTTTAAAAATCTCACCTCATCGATGCCTGGAGATTTTCAAATCTCTGCGATTTGAAAATGCTTAAAAGAAATCTTTAAATTGAATATTATAACAAACATTATACTCATAAAAATATTTGTAAAAAAACAAATATATAATAACCTCGCTGATGCTCGGATATTTTAAAATCTATGGGATTTTAAAATTACTCCGATTTTAGTGGGTCAGCACATATATTTATATATTTGTACATTTATATTATTTTTTTCATAATTTATGTATATTGCACATCTGGAGTAAGAACCCTATTTGATGTAGTGGTATGCACCATAGTGCGGGCAATACTAAATATTGTCATTTTGGCGATCACATGTTTGCATTCTTAATAGAAAGAAAAGAAAGAATTAGACATGT
>MTER01000063.1:0-1147 GCA_002083985.1 Candidatus Altarchaeales archaeon A3 | reverse complement strand
ATTTTAACCTCACTTCGTTCGGATATTTTAAAATCTTTGCGATTTTAAAATCACCTTTAAAATTTTTAATTTGCAACAACTCTATTATATATTAGTATTTGAAAGATAATTTATAACAACATAGTTTTAAACTGTCTTAAATTTTTTAATATGTTCTTAATTAATCACTAAAATCGTCAATATAAACCAAAACATAATGGAAGAAGAAAATAAAGAGGAAAATAACGGAAATAACAGAAATACAAATAACCAGGATAATAGACAAAACAGAGAGGAAGAATTACAAAGAGTAATCTATCAGGCAAAAGCACTTGAAGAACGTGCTGCAGCATTAGACAATCAGATTACGATGTTAAACGGGGCGATTCAGGAAATAAAAAGGACTATTGAAACATTAGACGGCTTAAATGATATAAATAATAACAAAGACAATGACAACAATAAAGAAATTTTACTTCCCGTCGGAAAGAATGTTCTTGTCAGCGTTTCATTAAAATCAAAAAATGTGTTATTCGGAATTACTGACGATATATTCATTGAGAGAACTCCTGAAAATGCAAAAGCCGCTTTGCAGGAAAATATCAAAAAAATTACCGGCATCATGGAAAATTTAAAGAAACAGCACTCTGAAATTGCAAATAAAATTTCCGCTTTAAACGAATACGGCGAGCAGCTTTCACACAGTGAATAATCCTCCTATTAAAAATTTATAAAATTTATAAACAAAATAAATGTAAAATAAAATGAATCAGGGAAGAACACCAAAACAAACAGGAAAATTTGGCGTGACAAAGGGCTTTGACTCAAAAAAGGCAGAAGAAAAAGAAGGAGATATAATGACCGTCGGAAAAGAGCCGATAACCGCTTACGCTACAACATCGGTGATAAGGATTGCTGATATGATGATTGATAATGACTGCAGAAGAATTCCGATAGTTGATGCCGGAACGAAAAAACTTATAGGAATAGCAAAGGCAATTGATATTGTTGATTTTTTGGGCGGCGGGGAAAAGTACAACATAATTCTGAACAATTTTAAAGGAAATTTTTTATCCGCAATTAATTCGCCGATAGCAAAGATTACAAATTCAAATTTCACAACATTAACAAATTTGGACTCCATAGAGGATGCCCTGAAAATAATTAT
>MTER01000062.1 GCA_002083985.1 Candidatus Altarchaeales archaeon A3 | reverse complement strand
TGCAAGCAAATGCCTTGCAGCACACAATCCGTCCCCTCCGTTATTTCCTGTTCCGCAAAATATTAAAATTTTATTAAAATTTTTGCATTCCTCTGCGATGCATCTTCCTGCATTTTCCATCAAAATTAAGGTTTCAATTCCAAAAAATTTTGCATTTAAGTCGGTCCTTTTTGTTTCCTTTTCTAAATTCATTCTGAAAAATTTTCGCTTTGTATTTGAATTAACTTTTGGATAATAAATTTTATAACTTCTCAATAACTTGTGGGAAAAATATATAATTTGTTTTGCATTTTTTGTATTTGTTTTTTATAACATGAATAGTTACAAAATTTATTTGCCACAACTTATTGAGAAGTTACTAAATTTTTGTATATATTAGAGTTGTTGCAAATTAAAAATTTTAAAGGTGAAAATTAATAAATTTTAAAGGTGAAAAAGTTATTTTGCAACATGTCTATTTTACATACGCTCAACCATCTTTTATTTCGGATAAAATTTTCATGAACACAACATTATCATGACTTATGTAATTCACCGTGTAAAATGACTTAAAAAATAAGAATTCGTATCTGTTTTTGCGTAAGTGCTAATTATATCAAAAGTTGAAGGATTAACTATAATACGAAAGCATAGGGTGTTGAGCGTATTATTAATACATAACTGTCGGATAAATAAGAAAATCAACCGAATTAAATGTCACAATTAGGATATAAACCTCTATTAAGCATATCGTGTTTACTAACTATATGTTGTACCATTAAAAATTTTGAGACCGTTTAAAACTATATTGTTATAAATTATCTTTCAAATACGGTAGTGATTAAGAAGTAAGGTTTTAAAAACAAATCCCTCAAATAAATGCTTGTGATATTACATATAAACATGACATTCAACCTTACATGTTTATCACTACCTAAAATACTAATAAAATTATAATATTTAAAATTTCGATGGCGTAAAAAATATGTGACTGTTGATGCTCATCCATCTAAATAGAAAAAAATTAAAACCAATATTTTAAAAATTCGGCTTAAAAGAAATCTCAAAATTTATGTATTGCGAAAAAAAGTCACCTATTTTTTACGCCATCAAAATTTTAATAGATACAACGTATCGTTAGTAAACAACCAGAAAGGTATTTTTTCCGGTTCCAGATGTTGATTCTGTAATTGTTAAAGTCGTGCAAAAATTTCCCGTTGAAGAAAATTTTATAAATTTTGTTAAAGAGATGTTCAACAGAAGAAATAAAATTCTTGGAAATTTTGGAAAGAGAGTATACGAATTAACCCCAGACGAAATTTATGGATTGTGGAAAACATCAAAAAATTTAGTAACTATTCGGCCAGGATAAAATTTAATTTTTTGAAACTTTACTCGTAATTTTTAAGATGAACGAATAGTTACAATTTATCAACAACATCATCTAATTCCATATCATTCAACTGACTTCTTCTTTTTAAAAACCATTAATATCAGCACGATTACGATTGCTATGATTATAATAAGCCACCAGTACCAGCATATAGAGAGAATTTGCAGGTCAAAAAGCCAGCATCCTTTTTCTGTTACTGAAAAATACACCTTTTCACTTTCAGCATAGTTATTTTTACTTGCAGTAACATCAATTTTACCAGATTCATTAGCGATGAACTCAATATTACCTTTTGTGTCTGTTGTGTATGTTTTTGTTGTCTTATCAGGCATTCTTATAGCAACATTTGCATCCGGAACAGGATTATTGTTCTCATCTTTAACACTGCATATTGTTGTTTTCCCGACAGCAATCTCTTTTGGACAGGAGACAATTAATTTCAACTCAGGAATCTTTGGTACACATTTCTCGTTTTTACAGATTTTATCTTCTTTACAGTCACTGTCGGATGTACATTCTGGTTTAATTACACATTTCTCATTTTTACAGATTTTATCTGCTTGGCAATCACTGTCATTTACACATTCTGGTTTAATTACACATTTCTCATTTCTACAAATTTTACCTTCATTACAGTCGCTGTCTTTTATACATTCCTGTTTCTTAACGCATTTATTATCCTTGCAGATTTCATCCGCCAAACAATTGCTATCAGTTGTACACTCCAGCGGTTTTGGACAATCCTTAGGACAATTTGGGTAATTCTCTCCTTTGCCACATACTTTATTTCCACATATTTCCGCACTGGGTTGAGTTGCATCAACATAACGAGTTCCACCCTTGCTGGATTCTCCTGTTGATATACTTGTATCACACACATCACCTATTTTGTCCCCATCAACATCCTTCTGGTCAGGGTTTGAAACAATCTGACAATTATCAGTAGTATCTGGAATGCTATCATTATCATCATCAATATCACACATGTCTCCTATTCTATCACCGTCCGTATCTTTCTGATCCTTATTCGGAATATGGGGACAATTATCAGATAAATCTGGTATTGTATCTCCTTCCATATCCATATCACATGGATCTCCAACACCATCATTATCAGTATCTGTTTGAACTAGATTTTTGATAAACTGGCAATTATCTACAGAATTGTTTATTCCGTCATTATCTTTGTCATTATCGCAAACATCCCCAATTTCGTCATTATCGTTATCACTAAGGTCAGTGTTATTGATTGAAGGACAATTATCACAAAGGTTACAAATTTTGTCCCCGTCTGTATCATTACATACTATATTAAAACCGTCCTTTTCCCATTCATCAACATAATCCTCCGAATCATATATTCCATTTAAATTTGTATCTGCAACTAGATCATAATCGCCTTTTCTGCATGCAGACGCTATTTTTATTAAAGGAATGTTTCCAATATAATCCACCATAATATTTAACGGGTTTCCAAAAATATTAACTAATTTTTCACCTCCAATCCAGCTATTATAGTCGCTAACAACATATATTGTTATTGTCTTATTTGCTTTTTTAGTAAGATTGTTTCCGGTTATATAAATACTCTCATTTGCTCCGAATATATTCTTTATATTTTTATTTAAATCAGCGATCCATATCGCCATAACACGAAATCCTACAAAATCAGTATCATCAACAGTTTCTGTTACGGTTTGAGTTATAGTTTGGTTGCCTTCCGTAAATGTCATGGTTTGATTTTTATCATATATCCCATCTCTATCCCAATCAGCAACTACATCGTATTCACCCGGAAGCGGGTTTGTCCATATAATCGTTGTTGGCAGATTACCATTTGAATCAGTTGTTATAGTTTCTTTTACTCCGGAAATTTCCAAAGCAGTTAAATTCTCTCCACCAACCCAATTATCTTTATTTTTAACTACATAAATGTCCACTGTAAAATTAGACAGAAAACCTTTACCTTTCACATATACTGGTTCATTTACATAGAAGGTGTTTTTATCATTTCCGCTGGAATTTGATGCCCATATTGGTTCCGCTCTAAAACCAGCTGCACCAATGCTGTCGATTTGCTCACCATAATCATATTTTCCATTCCGGGTGCCATTCCAGGTAATATCTGTAATAATATCAAAGAGGGCCCCGAATTGCGATGTCCGCGGTGGCCATATAACAGTTGGTGAAAAATTTCCATTTGCATCTGTTGTGACTGTCTCAAAACTGCTGTTATCACCAAAATAATTAGTAAGATTATCACCATTAAACCATTCATTTCTATCCTGCATAATATAGATATCTATAAGGGTATTTGCAGGAAAGAGCGTTCCAGTAACATATACAGGTTCATCCGGCCAGAATATATATCTGTTATTCCCAGACGAATCCGATGACCACAATCTGATTGCGTCATCACAAGCGTTTCCTTTTCCATCGTCATTAGTGTCTATTTGGTTGGGATTAGAAATCCACTGGCAGTTATCGCAAGAGTCGCCAACCCCGTCTCTATCTAAGTCCCCTTGTCCGGGATTTGGCACATAATGGCAGTTATCAAGAAGATAGTTAGCAATAGTGTCATTTACTCCGTCATTATCATCATCAGAATCGCATGCGTCTCCAATCGTGTCCTTATCAAAGTCAGACTGGTTAAAGTTTGATATAGAAGGGCAGTTATCGCACTGATCTCCAATAGTATCGTTATCCTTATCTGCTTGATCCAGATTATAAAAACGCGGACAGTTATCTACGGAATTATTAATACCATCACCATCCGAGTCACTACCAACATTAAAATATGTTATGCCACTACCAGGATTGTATAGACAGTAAGGAGTATAAATTATTGATTGGGCAGTATATGTAGTGGAATTCCAATTAATAGGTATTGTCCAGTTAATATTATAATGAAGTCCTCCCCTAGGACAAAACTGGTCAATATTGCAAAAAAATCCACCTATATTTGTGTCAACGGAAATTGTTGTTAGATTGCAATCACCATAATTTTGATAATTTCCAACATCATTTGGTAATTTACATTTCAGAGATTCATAGTATATGTTTAAATATGCAGTGTATACATTGTGCCACGGGAGATCCCACCAACAAAGATAAATATCAAATGTCACAACCTCTCCAACATTATAATTCATCTTTTTTGTAGTTATATGAACTGGCAATATAGCATTCTCGCACGATGTGCCCCTATTAGAAGGAAAAATACAGATATTGTCTATGGACCCATCGCAATTATCATCCATTCCATTAATAATTTCTGTTGCTCCGGGATGTATTGATGAATTATTATCGTTGCAGTCGTTTGTCGTTGATAATGCGCTCATATATCCGGTTGGACAAGAACCAGAATCAGAATATGTTGCATTGCTGTTGTCGTTGTTTGTATAATGATCGTTATCTGAATCCACATAACATATTATATTATCATGTCCGTTGCAGTTTTCATCTACAGCGTTGTTAGGAATGTCTATTACTCCGGGATGAATTGTATTGTCATTATCATTACAATCAATGCCGTTACAACAAGTGTTATTGTATCCATCATTATCTATATCTCCATCAATACTGCAATTGAGATAGATGATATTAAATGTTGTTTCGGAAATATTTGTTTCCCAGAAGCCGGAAGACGCATGAACTTTTATTGTGCGTATTCCATCATTCCAATTACAGGGTATTTGCCAAGATATCATATAATAATAAACATTACTGCATTTTACATTGTAACCAAAATTTATTATGGTATTCTGACAGCCACTTTCAGATACCATAACACTAATATTTTGTCCCCCGCAATTATAATTTGAATAATTACCTGTCCGCGTAGGCAAATTACAATTCATTGATTCTCCGTTAGTTATATTAATCTTTAAAATATCCAATGCACAAGAATTAAATGCACAATAACTACCATATTTTATTACATTTGCATCGAAACTAAACTGTACAACATCTCCTGGATAATGATTCGTTTGATCAATATGAGGCGGAGAAACAACAACATCTGCTGAACAACTGCCGGAAACAAAAATCAATATACTTAACATCAAAATTGCAGTCATCACTTTATTAATAATTTTATTTTTTGCAGAAACATTCACAAAAATTTCATTTCTAATTGGCGTTTTGCCAACAAAACATTTTACAGCCATTTTAAATTTTTTATTAATTTTTAATTTTAATAGGACTTACGCAGTCCAACTTTCTTTTAATAGACATGTTGCAAAATAACTTTTTTACCTTTAAATTTTATTAGTTTTCACTCTTAAAATTTTTAATTTGCAACAACTCTAATAATTA
>MTER01000061.1 GCA_002083985.1 Candidatus Altarchaeales archaeon A3 | reverse complement strand
GGTTCATCCAAAGCATGCCAAAAAGATTGATTTGTGTTTACAATCGGGGTGGATGTCAGAAGAGATATATTTTACTTTTGAATGTAAACGACTGAATAATAATCCAGTTTTAGCAAAAGAATATGTTAAAGAAGGTATGATGAGATTTATATCTTGTGAATATGCAAATAATTGTAAGGTTGGCGGAATGATTGTATATTTGATTGATGGCTCTGTTTCTGATAATGTTTGCTTAATCAATGAAAAAATAAATACGCACGGGAGATTAAATGCTAATGATGAGCTAAAATCAGAAGAACCAATAGATGATTTCAAAGATATTTACAGTTCCAAACATACGCGGGATAAATGTCCTTCTCCATTAAAGATTTATCATATTTTTTGTGGCTTTCAGCACTTTTATAAGACATAGGTACTTATGTGTTTAAATGTTAGAAAAAATCAAACAAGATAGTATAACTCAGCAGCTATATCTTCCAGGAAAACCTGCTGACATTCATCATCTCATAACCACTCGCTATCAGGGAAGTAAATCAAAAATCGCCTCTTGGATTTGGGACAACATCAAAGACCTTAAATTTAATTCCGCCCTTGATGCCTTCGGTGGCACAGGAGTTATGGGCTATCTTTTGAAAACCAAAGGCAAACAGATTTTGTATCCTTTCAAAATTTCAGAGTATTTTAAAAACTTCAAGTTAAGATACGAGCAACAGCGAGTGTAAAATATAAAAATTTAGTATTTTTCACTTGTAAAATAGAACAATATAATTTAATTACCCTGTTTTATTGAGAGGATACCAGATTTTCTACAATGACATCCTTAAATTTAATTATTATATCGGTGTGGCTTTAATAGAGAACGTTTTTGTGAAACTATCAAAAGAGGATATTATATTTTTATTAAATTATCACAAAGATATTAGTCAGTACTTACGCAATTCATCTTGTAAAAGGACTTAAAAAGATAAGAATTCGTATCTGTTTTGTGTAAGTCCTATATTATTTAAACTTTTTCCCCCAGCAAAATTTCCATAAAATTTTCAACTCCTTTTCCATACTTTCCATTCCTGCAGGCAAATTCATCAAATTTTTCAACCTCATCCCTTTCATCTTTATTTTTTGTTGAATATATCGCAAACGGAACCAAATCGACAGTATGTGTTTTTATTTTTATCGGAGTTGCATGATCAGGCAACACTGCAATCTTTGCTTCAATTCCTCTTTTATCTATTTCCTTTAAAATTTTCCAGGTCATTTTATCCAGATTTTCAATAGACAAAATTTTTAAATTTAAATCCCCGAGATGTCCTGCTTCATCCGTTGCTTCAACATGAACATATACAAAATCATGGTCATCCAATGCCTCAATACACGCCATTGCTTTCCCGTCATAGTTCGTATCCCATAATCCTGTTGCACCTTCAACTTCAATTACATCCATTCCCGCAAGTTTTCCGATTCCTTTTATTAAATCAACTGCTGAAATAACCGCTCCCTTTAAATTATACTTTGTCTTGAATTCCTCTATTTTTAGCTTTTTTCCCTGCCCCCAGAACCATATCATATTTGCCTTATTTTTTCCTTCTCTTTCTCTCTTTTTATTTATTTCGCTTTTTTCAAGAATTTCCTTTGATTTTAGCATTATATAATTTAAATTTTTTGCAAAAATTTCGCTTTTTTTGTCCCCGGCAATTAAATTTTTTTCTATTTTTTCTCCAACAATATTGTGAGGGGGAACACAGATTAAATTTTTCCCATTATCATCTTTGCATACAAATATGTTTCTGTATGAAACACCTGCATAAAATTTTCCGTTAATTGTTTTTAATTCATCCGAAAGATTTTTATTAAGCAGATTTATCAAAATTTTTCCTTCTTCACTCGTTATATGTCCTGCGCTGTAATCCTTTATAATACCGCATTCTTCCGTGAAAAAATTACATCTGAATGCAATCTCATTATTGTTTAAATTTATCCCCATATTTGCCGCCTCAATCGGTGCCCTTCCAGTATGGCATTTTCGGACATCATAGCCCAAAACAGATAAATTTGCCACATCAGAACCCGGCTCAAAGCCCTCCTGAATTGTCTTTAACATTCCGCTGACTCCGTTTTTTGCAATAAAATCTATATTTGGTTTATTTGCGACCTGAAGTGGCGTTCTGTTATTTAACTCTTCAACAGGATAATCAGACATTCCGTCTCCTAATATTATGATGTATTTCATTTAAATTTTATTTAAATATTTTTTATTTTGACAAAAGTTTCCCATTTGGAATTATAACCCTTACAGGCATCTTTTTCACCATAGATTTCCAAAGATTATGATTTGGGAAATGCATCAAATTTTTCAAAATGCTCCTCAAAATTCAACAATATAAGAATTTTTGATATTGTTAATTTAGTATATATTTTTATATTTTGTGCCAATTTTAATATTTAAAACCTTTTAAAATGGAAACCTGCCAAAAAGGTAAAAGTACTGGGAAATAACAATTTATCTATACTTTTTTTAACAATATCCATTTTATTTTTTACCTTTTTTTAAAATTGTTTTTACATTTTTATATGTATTTCTGGCAGCAATCAAGTAACCTAATGCAGGACATATTATAGATGCCCCAGTTTTGACTATACCTTTTATTGCTTTTGTTACTCTCCTTTTTCTAACAGCACCTTTTCTTTTTAAGTGCATTCCCCATGAAACATTCTTTTTGATTTGGCCATTCTTATTCCTTTTTACTGCTCTATGGCCTTTTTTGCCTTTTATTCTTTCCACCTTATTATTTTTTAGTTTTAGATGATAAAAATAATGTTTATGAATTCTATGTTAACTAAATTGTTCCGAAGTCAATTTCATATAACGGATGATAGATGTGCGAAGTTTGGGTTCTGACTCACTAAAATCAGGGTAATTTTAAAATCCTGTAGATTTTAAAATATCCGAACATCAGCGAGGTTATTATATATTTGTTTTTTTACAAATATTTTTATAAGTATAATGTTTGAAATTAAATTTATAATGTTCAATTTTAAGATTTTTTTAAGTAGATTTTTAAAATATCCACTAGAAAATAATTAACCTAATTTAAAGAGAAGAGTGCCGAATTTTTGATATAATTTTATAGGAATTTTCAAAAATTTTAGAATAAAATGATGACTGTAAAGGTCATATTTTCAAATGGGAAACTTTTGATTTTGAATATAATTTATATTTTGTTTCATTTAAAAATAAATAAGAATGCGATACTTTAACCATTTTGATTTAATTTATGGCGTAGTAACAAATAAGATTAACTTTGATAAGCACCTTAAAAGAATTAGGAAAGAAGAGGTAATAAAAAATTTAATGAAAAAAAATGCGACGCTACTAAATAAGGACTTTATTATTACTGATGAGATAATGGAAGAAGAAAATTTTGCAAAATTGCCGCAAAATGTGAAGGACAAGCTCAATAAAATTATAATTGCTCTTAAAAAACCTGCGAATAAAGACATTGTGGAAAACTGTTTGAAAATTTTATCAGAACTAAAGAAAAATTATCCCAATGTGCCAGTAATTTACAATCTTATTATAAGCGCATACACTCTTTTAGGAGATGAAGAAAAGCAATATCAGACAATTATTGAAATAAGAGCTCAATTTCCGGATTATCTGTTTGGCAAAACCGCTCTTTGTGAGCATTATTTACAAAACAAGATGGAAGACAAAATTCCGGATGTCCTTGATAATAAATTAGAAATTTATTTATGTGCTCCGCGGGCATCAAACATTTATCATGTAAGTGAAGTTCGTTCTTTTTATTCAGTTATGGGAAGATATTATGCCTTTAAAAACAAGATTGATCACGCTTTATTTTGTTATATCCTGCTAAAAGATATGGATGAGTGCCATCCATTGACAGAACTTCTCGGAAAATATATTGTGCTGCAAGAATTAAAAAATATATTTAAAATCCAAAAAAAGTAACAGAAAAAAATAAATAAGCAATAAGCAAATTTATGCTTTGATTTTCTTTCATAATTTCTTACAGATATTAAATTTCATTTCTATGGAAAAATTTAAATTTATAGACCATATTTCTGACCTGCAGTTTGTGGCTTATGGAAAGACATTGAACGAATTATTTGAAAATTGTGCTTGTGCTATGTTTGAAGGAATGATGTCTGAAATAAATGTTGAAGAAAAATTTGAATGTAGCGGAAATTTAATTTCGGAAAATTTAACTGATTTATTGCATGACTTTTTGAACGAATTGCTATTTATATTTGAAACAGAGCACAGGGTTTTTAAGAAATTTATTGTTGATATAAAGAAAAACGGAAATTATAATTTAAATTTTATTGCAGCCGGGGATAAAAGTGAGAATTATATTGTTGATGTCGGGATTAAGGGAATAACTTATCATGGATTGAGTGTGGAAAAGAAGGAAATCAGAGGGGAAAATTTTTGGGAGGCGAATGTGTTGTGCGATATATAAGTTATCAGGGTAAATTTTATTATAATTTTTATGTAAATTTGATATAATTTTAATTTGTTTTAAATTTAATAATATGTTATGACAACTGACTTAACATTTATAACCAATGAAAAAGGAGAAACTCTTTCGGACAGATTTAAGGTATTGATTAAAGATACACGATTATTTGACTGTCTGGTCGGATATTTCCGTTCAAGCGGTTTTTACCAAATGTACAAGTCAATGGAAAACACAGAAAAAATCAGAATTCTTATTGGCATAAACACAGACAAAGCGACATACAAATTTATTCAAAAATCAAAAGATGAAGTCCAGCAAAAATTACCACTTTCACATAAGGAAACAAAAGAGGAATTCTCAGAACAAGTCATAAAAGAAGTGGATAATTCCGAAGATTCAATAGATATTGAGGCAGGAATTAAAAAATTTATTGAATGGATCAGGTCTAAAAAGTTAGAAATAAAAGTTTATCCTGATGAAAAAATTCATGCCAAATTATATATTTTGACTTTTAAAGAAGGAGATAGGGATGTTGGAAGGATAATTACCGGGTCAAGTAATTTTACTGAATCAGGATTGCAGGAAAACATAGAGTTTAATGTTGAACTAAAAAATAAATCTGATTATGATTTTGCATTAAAAAAATTTAACGAATTGTGGGAAAAGTCAGTTGATGTTTCTGAAAAATATGTTGAGACAATTACGAAAAAGACATGGATGAACGATGAAATAACACCTTACGAATTATATTTGAAATTCTTATATGAATATTTAAAAGAAAAGATAAATATTGATAAAGAGGATTTGTTCAAGGACGATATGCCTGAAAATTTTATGGATTTGAAGTATCAGAAAGATGCAGTTATAGATGCAAAGCTAAAATTAGATGAATATGGGGGTGTGTTTATTTCAGATGTTGTTGGACTGGGAAAGACATATATTTCTGCGATGCTTGCTAATCAGTTGAAGGGTAGAACTTTAGTTGTTGCTCCTCCTACATTAATTGATAAGGATGCTCCCGGCTCATGGTATAATGTTTTTTCTGATTTTAAAGTAAGGCAGACAGATTTTGAATCAATAGGAATGCTTGATAAAGTTATGGAAAGAGAAAAGGACTATTCAAACATAATTATTGATGAGTCGCACAGATTTAGAACAGAATCAACGCAAATGTATGAGAATCTTTTTAATATATGCAGAGGTAAAAGGGTTATTTTGGTCTCTGCAACTCCTTTAAATAATACTCCCTTGGATATTTTAAGCCAGATAAAACTATTCCAAAATGCTCATAAATCAACACTCCCGAGCCCAAAAGTAAGGGATTTAGAAAAATACTTTAAAAAACTTCAAAATAATCTTAAAGGTCTTGACAGACAAAAAGATAAAGAAGAATATTTAAAGATAATAAAGGAAAATGCCAAAGACATAAGAGAAAATGTTTTGCAACATCTTATGATTAGGAGAACAAGAAACAATATTTCCAAATATTATGGAAAGGACTTACAAAAAGAGGGCTTGAAATTTCCTGATATTAAAGATCCTGAACCTGTATATTATGAATTTAATAAAGAACTGGATAAAATAACAAAACACTTGAAATTGTAATTAACGAATTTAAATACACTCGTTATACGCCTTTGTTATACCTTAAAGCAGAAGCGAATGTCACACGACTGCAAAAAATATCTCAAAAAAACAAATATCTCAAAAAAACATGGTTGGCTTTATGAAAACCTTGTTGCTGAAAAGATTAGAAAGCAGTTTTTTCGCATTCAAGAAATCAATAGGCCGATTTATTCAGTCATACACAAGATTCATAGAAGAATACAAAAAAGGATGTGTGTATGTGAGTAAGAAACATATAAACAAAATTTTTGAATTGCTGGAAAATGATGACGATGAAGCAGTCCGGAAGTTGATTGATGAAGAAAAAGCCCAAAGATATTATTCAAACGATTTCTTACCTGATTTTATTAACAATTTAGAAAATGACCTTAAAACTTTAAACGAAATTCAGGATATGTGGCAGAATGTAAAAGAAGATCCTAAAATTGACAAGTTTAAAGAGATGTTATCCAAAGATGAAATAATAAGAAAAAATAAATTGCTCGTATTTACAGAGTCAAAGGAAACAGCGGATTATCTTTATGAAAAATTAAATCCATTATATGACAATAAAGTTATGGCTTTCTCAAGCAAATCATCCGAATCAGACAGAATAAAAATCATTGAAAATTATGACGCCAATTACAATGAGTATAAGCAAAAAGATGACATCAGAATTTTGATTTCAACAGACATATTGTCAGAAGGAGTAAGCTTGCATCGTTCAAATGTTGTTATTAATTATGATATTCCCTGGAACCCTGTTAAGATGATGCAAAGAGTAGGTCGTGTGAATAGAGTAAGTAAAAATCCGCCATTTAATGAGATTTACACTTATAATTTCTTTCCTGCAGGGCCCATAAATCAGGAGATTAGCTTAAAAGAAGCAGCTGAATCAAAGATTAAAGCATTTATTGAGATGCTCGGAAATGATGCAAAACTGCTTACTGATGAAGAGATTAAGTCCCATGACTTGTTTGCTAAATTGACATCTAAAAAGAGTATAACCGGAGAAGACGAAGAAGACGATACCGAACTAAAATATATTACTTTCCTGAGAGAAATTAGAGACAACGATCCGGATTTATTTGAGAATATAAAAAAACTGCCAAAAAAAGCAAGAACATCTAAAACTTATGATTTATCTAAAAACTCTGTTTTAACATTTTTCAGAAAAGGAAAGTTAAGAAAAATATTTGTGGCGAATGAAATTACTGTTGAGGAAGTAGATTTTTTCAGGGCAGCTGAAATCTTGAAGTCAGAAAAAGACATTAGGAGAGAAAAATTAGATGTTGAATTCTACAAATATCTTGAAGCAAACAAAAAAGAGTTTGAGGATGTTTTCAGGGAAGAAGGAGAAGAACCAAAAAACCTATCAGGAAGAAGCCAGGAAGCAAAACTTATTAAAATAATAAAAGCAATAATAAAAACCAAAGAATTTACCGATGAAGACGAAGAATACCTGCAGAAAGTTTTAATGCTCCTTGCAGAAGGGGGAATTGCAAAGGCAACAATAAAAAGAATAATTAAAGAGGTTGGAAACGAGATAAATCCACTCAAAATACTGGCAAAAATAAGGGAGGGAATATACTCAAATGTATTTCAGGGAACATTTACTAATAGTTCTGCTGATATTTCAGGACCAAAAGAAATAATATTATCAGAATATCTAATTAAAAGCAATTAAGATGACCTCTGACATACTCCTAATTGAATCAGAAACACTTGAGTTGAAAAAATCAACATCGGAATTAAAAGAGGGAATAATTTCAATAGTTGCGATTCTCAATAAGCACCAAAAGGGAATATTGATATTTGGCATTAAACCAAACGGAATTGCAATCGGGCAGGACATTATAGAAAAAACATTAAGGGATGTTTCCCAATCACTTTCAGATCATATTGAACCGAAAATATATCCATTGATAAGAAAGAAGGAAATACAGGGTAAAAATTGTATCGAAGTTGAATTCCACGGACAGGAAATTCCTTATTACGCTTATGGCAGAGCATATATGCGTGTTGCCGATGAAGACAAATCAATGTCTGCAAAGGAATTGGAAACGATGATTCTGAAAAAAAATAAAAGTAAATTGAGGTGGGAAGATGAGATATCTGATATAACTCTAAAAGACATAAACGAAGAGGAATTAAGAAAATATATCTCAAAAGCAAATGAGGCAAAAAGAATTAATTTCAAATTTGTTGATACAGAATCAACATTGAAAAAACTGGGTTTGATAAAAGATGGAAAGTTATTAAATGCCGCAGAAGTACTGTTTTGTGATAATAATAAACTTGAGACCCAATTAGCAGTTTTTGCAGGAACTGATAAGACGACTTTCATAGACATTAAAGTGATTAATGGGACAATTTTTAACCTCCTTAAAAATTCAGAAATTTACCTCAAAGAACATATAATATGGAGTGTTAAATTTGGTAAATTAGAGCGGGAAGAGATACCTGAAATACCATTGGATGCTATACGAGAAGCACTTGTTAATTCTTTATGTCACAGGGATTATTTTGCACCTGAAAGCAATAAGATTGCGATTTTCAAAGATAGGGTGGAAATTTATAATCCAGGGCAGTTTCCAGAGGGATATATGCCGGAATATTTTATAAAACATGATGAAGAATCCATTCTAAGAAATCCTCTTATTGCACAAGTGTTGTATTATGGCAAAGATATTGAAAAATGGGGTTCAGGATTGAAAAGAATTTATAGAGAATGCGAAACAAATAATGTTAAAGTTGAATTTAAACAAATCAAATCAGGGTTTAAAGTTGTGTTTTACAGGAGAAAAATCCGACACAAATCCGTCGAAGGTCTGACACAAAATAGACAAAAATTAGACACAAATCTGACACAAAATGGACACAAATCTGACACAAATCTGACACAAATTCGCCGCAAATCTGACAGTGATAGGAGAAAAATATGGATTATTAAACAACTAAAACTCAAACCCAAACTTAAAAGTCACGAAATTCAGGATAGTTTTAAAATAACTCGTGAAACTGCAAGTAAGGATTTACAGATTTTAATAGATGAAGGAAAAATAATTAAGAAGGGAATGGGAAGCAATATATGGTATAAATTAAATAAAGAAAAACAAAATGGATAAAGAAAGCGCAAAAAAATTACTTGATGAAACTTTCAACAACGACTTTGACATTAATCAGTTTTATAGATTTATTAATGAATTATTTAACAATTTTGCAATAAACCAAAAAAGCTGGATTGTTTGGAGCGAATATCAAGAATATATTGAGTCATATTTTTCTTTGGGGAATTATACTGACAATTCAAAAAAAATCATAGATGTTATTGTTGTCAAACTGAAAAAAACAAGTTCTCGCGATAGGGCAAGGACAATGCAGAGAAATTTTATAGCAAAATTTCTGGCAAACGGAGATAAAGACGCTGCATTAGTCGCCTTTTATGGTGAAGACCCACAGGATTGGCGTTTTTCTTTTGTTAAGATGGAATACTCCCTTACAAAAGACGAAAGCGGAAAAGTTAAAGTTTTAAAAGAATTAACTCCTGCTAAAAGATATTCATTCTTAGTCGGCGTGAATGAGCCAAATCACACATGCAAAAAGCAATTCTTAGAACTTGTTATGAGAGAGAACATTAATCCTTCAATAGAAGAAATTGAAAAGACATTCAGCATTGATAATGTAACCAAAGAATTTTTTGAGAAATACAGAGAATTATATCTGAGCTTAAAAGAATCATTTGAAAAAATTATTGAAAAAGACAAATATATTAAAAAACATTTTGAAGATAAAAACATTTTAACAGTTGATTTCGCTAAAAAACTTATGGGACAGATTGTTTTTATTTATTTCCTGCAGAAGAAGGGGTGGCTTGGCGTCGGAAAGGATGCTGAAGGAAGATTTAAAGAATGGGGAACTGGTCATAAGGATTTCTTAAGAAAATTATTTGAGAAAAAGATAGTTCCTTACAACAATTTTTTTAATGAAATATTGGAACCTTTATTTTATGAAGCACTGGCGACTGAAAGGGATAATAATTATTATAGTAGGTTCAAATGCAAAATACCTTTTCTGAACGGTGGTTTATTTGAACCAATCAACGACTATGACTGGTCAGGAACCGAAATTTTAATAGGTAATCCAATTTTTGAGAATATTTTAAAGACATTTGATCAGTACAATTTCACAGTAAAGGAAGATGAACCCCTTGAAAAGGAGGTCGCTATTGACCCTGAAATGCTCGGCAAGGTTTTTGAGAATTTACTTGAAGTTAAAGCTAGAAAATCAAATGGTGCGTTTTACACTCCTAGGGAAATTGTGCATTATATGTGCCAACAGAGTTTAATCAACTATCTTGAAACAAACACATGTATTCCAAGAAAAGATATTGAAGTTTTTATCGGCATGAGCGGATTTGCGAACGCCGAAGACGAGAGAAATCTGGAAAAAATAAAAAAGTTAAATGATGAAATAAAATCAGCAAGAAGTAGACCCTTTGAAATTATTGAAAAGGAATTTAAGGAAACCTTGGATAAACTAACTCTCCCGAATTCTGTTTTCAAACAAAAAGATAAAATTGATGGCCTGCTTAAAAATATAAAGATTGTTGATCCTGCTGTGGGTTCAGGTGCATTTCTTGTTGGGATGATGAATGAGATTGTGAAAGCACAATCTATTTTAACAATATTCTTTGATAAAGGGGAGCAGGAAAAAAGAACAGAATATAATTTAAAGAGGGATGTAATCGAAAACTGTTTATATGGTGTGGATATTGATTACTCTGCCGTTGAAATTGCTAAACTCAGGTTCTGGCTTTCCCTGATTGTTGATGAAGAGGATATAAAACAAATTAAGCCCTTACCGAATCTTGATCATAAAGTAATGTGTGGGAATAGTTTGCTTGAGGAGTTTGAGGGAGTGAAACTTTTTGACGAGGAATTGCTGGAAACTACCGCAGAAGCGTCTTTTGAGTTAGATTATATAAAAAACGAAGAGGATAAACTAAATAAAGAACTTCATGACATACACACAGGAAAGAAACAGGATAATGGATGTCGTAGTAAGGAGATAAACCAAAGGTTAAAAGAAATAAAAAGAAAAAAACAGGAAATAAAGTCAAGGCATAGAGAAGAGATAACGCAATTAACTTTAGATCAAGCACTTCAAAAGAGAAGATCGGAATCACGGATAAAATTGTCTGAATTAAAAAAACTCCAGAAACTTTATTTCAA
>MTER01000060.1 GCA_002083985.1 Candidatus Altarchaeales archaeon A3 | reverse complement strand
TTTTAGCAATTATTGGAGGTGTGTTAGGATTTCCAATTGGAACAATTATGGCACTAATTATTCTGTATTTCTTGTTAATAGACAAGGACACAAAGGATTTATTCACAGAATAGAAAAACCCAACAGCACATTATGAGAAATTTTATAAATTTTTTTATTTTTATTTCTTTTTCTATTTTTTTTATGTTTTGATTTTATTTTTTCTGTACCATCTCAAAATTTCAGGGTATTTTAAAAGTTTTTAAAAGATACGAGCAACAGCGAGTGTAAAATATAAAAATTTAGTATTTTTCACTCGTAAAATAGAACAATATAATTTAATTACCCTATTTTATTGAGAGGATACTTTTTTCTTTTATCTTGATTTTTTGTAACTATTCATAGAGTAACAAAATTACTAAAAACTGCAGGTTTTTAATCTTTAAAAATCTATTGGATTTTTAAATTACCTGCAAAACTTTCAAAAAAATACAATTTCAAAAATGAAATTTTTGAAAGACACGAATGAAGTGAGCGTAAAAATTAAAAAATTTACCTGTAATTTTTTGGATGGCCGAATAGTTGCGATTTTTTTTCTAATATCTCAATAAGTTGAGGCAAATAAATTTCGTAATTGCTCTTTTTATAAGAAACAAATACAAAAAATGCAAAACAATTATATATTTTATCATTTTCAAAATCATATAGATTTTGAAAATATCCGAGCAACAGTTCTCATGAGTTATTGAGAAGTTACATTTTTTTCTAATATTTATATTTTCAATCTAATTTTTAAACCATATTTGTAAAAATTTAGCATAAGTGGAAAAATGGAATTTAAGAATATTGTGGTATTAGGGGACAATACATTCGGAGATGTATTAGGAAAGAAGGGAACGGAAAGTGATATAACACTTTATAATTATAAGGAAGAAACACAGGCATTAAGTTTTGTAGTTCCGACAGAATATCCTGGAAAAATTCAACCAGTAGTATATGCAATAAACATGGCTAATGCTGCAATAGTTAAAGTAGATGCAATAAGCAGGACATTAGGGGAGATAATTGTAGCATTAGAATGTGCAGATATAAAAAAGGGATATATTGTAATGGGAGAAAATTTAATCAGGGAACAAATTTTGCCGATAATTAAAGGCACAGTGCTTCAGAATTATAAATTTATTGATAACGATAGAATTGCAATAATTGACACCTTATCTAAAGAAGACCTTCCCCATAGTGAAGGCAATGTAAGAATTCCGATTGACCACTTTTTTAATGTCACAAGTGTCGGAACAATAATACTTGGAACAACAAGAGGTAAAATTAAGAAATTTGATGAATTTATTATGTATCCCACAGATAAAAAAGTAACTGTAAAATCAATTCAGGTTTTTGATGAGGATAAAGATGAGGCAGAGGACGGTTCAAGAGCAGGTTTAAGTTTAAAAGGAGTAAGCGTGGCGGAACTTGAAAGAGGATATGTACTGGCAAAAGAAGGAACAATGAAGGTTGCAAGAGAGGTTGATGTTAAATTTAAAGTTCAGAAATTTTGGAAATATCCTGTCAACTCAGGCGGAGAATATATTTTTGTTTGCGGGCTTCAGCAATTGAGGGCAACTATTAAGGAAGGAGCATTAAATTCAGGTGAAGAAGGAATACTAAAGATAGGTCTACTGGAAACTTGCTTACGCACCCGGAGACAGAATATGGATTTTAAGGCCTGATTTGCCTGACAACAGAGTTGTCGGATGCGGAATAATAATCTAATCTATTAAAATGCAATCAAAAAAATTTATATATAGAACGAATTTAGTCGGGATTTTAGGTATTTTAGCAGTTGTTAATGTTAATTTTGAGCGGATGTGTTGAACAAAAGAAAGATGTAAGTTTAACAATGAATGAAATGCTATCTCCGATAAATATCTCACCAACATTTCTTTACGCAAAATTTAATGAAAGCGTAAACGGAAGTGTCTGTTTTTATATGGGTGATAAATTTATAGGTGATGCTAATTCAAATGGCGGCGTTGTTTTTATGGAATATTATGGAAATTTAACTGCAGGAGAATATAAAGTAAAGGCCGTATTTTCGGGAAATGCTCAATTTAATAATGCCTCTGCATCAGGTATGCTTAAAATTTTTAAACGCAATATTGTTTTAGATATTGGTTTTGAGCCGGATGAAAGAATTTATTTTAAGGACTCATTAAATGTGAAGGCACAGCTCAAGGTAGAAGGAGAAGAAGAAGGAGAATGTGCAAATAAAGAAATTTTGCTATATGTAGATGATAAATTTTTTGGTAAAAATTTAACAAACGATGAGTGCTTTGTGGAATTTACTCTTAAAAATTTAAGTACCGGAGAGTTAAATGTAATGGGAGAATATAAAGGAAATGAAATTTATGAAGATGCAAACGCAACTAAAAATATTGAGGTAATATCCAGGATGCCGGTTGAAATTTTTGCGGATAGCAAAGAGGTTGAACCAAAGGATAAGAATGTAACAATATCTGCATCTATGAAAGATTACAAAGAAAGGGGTATAAATTACGGATTGAAAGTAACATATAATGGAAATGTAATTGCCAGCTTAACATCAGAAAATAAGACATTTGTTTTGAACATTTCAAATTGGACATTAGGGACTCATCACTTACAGATCATTTTTGACGGGACAGAAATTTACGAAAATAAGAGCAAGGATATAGTTGTACAAATCATAAATAAATACAACCTTTCAGGTGTTGAAATAAAGGCAGAAATTCCACTGGAACAAATAGTAAACAAAAAAATATCTGTATATACGGATGGTTCAAATGTCAGTGATTATTGCGCTTACGAATTTGAATCAATTGCAGATCAGGAAAAGGGCTACAGAATTTATATTAATGAAGGAAATAAAGATAGTATGTTTTTAGGCAAAAATAAAGGAATAATTACTGTAAAGCATGGTTATGAGATGCTTCCCTGTCATGTATTTTTGTGTATGAATAAGAATATTAACTGTTCTATTCCCGAGGTTATTGAAGCTATCGGAGAACTTGAAAATTTAAGTATAGCAATAGATAAAGATGTTAGTGGAAAGCCATTAGTTGTTTATGATGAGATTAGAGGAACACTTGGGTATATTCAGGCATATTTCGTTAAAAATGGAAGACAAATTTATATAAAGCCGTATCTGATAAATGGCAGCAAATGCGAATTATCTCCGACAAGAACCGCCTATCAAAATTTAACCGTAAAAGAGGTAAATGACTGTAACTTTAAAGGAATATTCATAAAAAATGCTGATAAACGGTTTATGGGTGTGAAGGATGGAAAAATTTTACTTGAAGGTGATGAAACTGGGTTATTTGTTGAAGAAACAATTTTAGAGTGGCTCATTGCACCAGAATATGCTTATAATTTGAGAATCAAAAAACAAAACAAATAAATTTTTGTAAAGAGAATAGAGCAGCATAAAGTGAAACTTTTAAAATTTAAACAAGATTTTTAATCTTGCATTCTTAATTTCATTCTTAATTTATATAAATTTAAAATTTACTAATTTCAAATGGCACAAGCAAAAGCAGTTAAAAAAGAAAAGGTTAAAAAAGAAGTAAAAGGAGAAACGAAAAAAGAGGGCAGTAAAACAAAAAAAACAGAAGTAACTGAGAAAAAAGTAGTTGAAAAAACAAAAGAAGATGTCCAATTAGAAGCTAAACCTGATGAGAAAGTTGAAAATACAAAAGAAGATATAAAATCCGAAGCTAAACCTGATGAGAAAGTTGCATCGGTGAAGGCAGAAGAAAAACAAGAAAAACCAAAACTTGAAAGGGTTTATACTATTCCGTTAAGCGATGTATATAATCAGCCGTGGAGTAAAAGGGCAAGAAAGGCAGCAAGGATGGTGAGGGAATTTTTACAAAAGCATACCAAGAAAGAAGTAAAAATAGCAGGTGATGTCAATAGTGCAATATGGAGTAGGGGAATGAAGCATCCTCCGAGAAAAATAAGAGTTAATGTTGAAATTAAAGATAATATTGCAACGGCAAGATTATTAAAGTAAAAAGCAAATAAATTTTATAAATCCTCCAACAGATAAAATAATATGATAAGACAAATTTCCATCAAAAAGGATGCTTTTATAGGCCTGTTTGGGTTGCTTACAGACAAATACTGCCTTCTTTCTTATGATTTTCCAAATGTTGAGTTGGATGTTCCGGTTTTAAGGACAAAAATTTATTCCACTGATTTGCTTGGAATTTTTTGTGTAGGCAACTCTAATGGTCTGCTTGTATCAGGTGTTGTAGAGAGTGATGAAGAGAAAAAAATAAATGATTTTTGTAAGAAAAATGATATCCGTTTCGGGAAAATTTTAACCGATTTTAATGCACTGGGAAATTTAATTACCTGTAATGACAAGCACGCTTTAATTAGTGAAGCAATTCCAAAGAAAAATTTAACTGATATTAAAGAAATTTTAGGTGTTGAGTGTTCTTTCGGTTCTGTTGCGGAACATACGGAGATTGGAAGTTGTTTAATTGTGACAAACAAGGGATTTTTAGTACATCCGGATGCTGAGAATAATTTGGAAGGCATAAAGGAAATTTTTGGAGTTAACGGAAGGGTAGGAAGTGTAAATTTGGGATTTCCTTATGTAAAAGCGGGAATTTTGGCAAATTCCAGAAATGCTTATGTCGGTGATGAAACAACAGGGATAGAAATGAATGTGATAAGTGATGCATTGAAGGTGGATTAATGAGATTAATTATATACTATTTATTTTTTGATAACAGGACTTACGTAAACCACGAGGAAACTATTGAATTACTGAAGCCTTTTTACGGGGCAAATGCGTAAGTACCAGATAAATTAAATTTAACAAGATGGCTAAAATAGAAGAATTGCAGGAAAAATACAAAGATATGTGGCTTGCAGTAAAAGTTACAAAAAGAGATGAAAAAGGGAATCCTGTTGAAGGCGAATTGGTTGCAAAAAGTAAAAATCATGATGAAATTTGGGAAAAGGTGCATATAAACAAGGATAGTACAATATATGTTGCATTTACAGGCGAAGTACTTAAAAAAGGATATGCAGCAGCATTTTTTGAAAAAAGACAATGAAAATAGATCCTAATGCAAACGCGATAAAACTGCAAGTGGAAATATTTGGTGAAAACTGCAGTGTAGTCGTTAAAGGAATTTTGGATACGGGAGCATCTTATGTAATGATTCCATGGAAGGTGGCGGAAAAGTTAGGTTATGATCCCGTGAAAACAAAAGAAAGGATTTCTATAACAACTGCAAGCAGCACAGAAAAAGTGCCATTAATCACGCTCAAGAAAGTTATAGTGTCGGGTGTTGAAAAGAGCGATGTTTTGGCTGTATGTCACGACTTACCTCCGCAGATAAATATTGATGTACTTATTGGATTAAGTTTTTTGAAAAGACACACAACAACAATAGACCTTAAAGATGGTGAAATTATAATAATATAGAAATAGATTCAGGACTTACGCAATTCACCTTGTAAAAGGACTTAAAAAGATAAAATTCGTATCTGTTTTGCGTAAGTCCTAAGATTATTAAAAAAATGAAAATAAATTTTGCCCATTCGCCGGATGCAGACGATGCATTCATGTTTTATGCAATTGAAGAGAATAAAATAGATACAGATGGCTTTGAGATTAAAGGAATTTTAAGTGATATTGAAACACTGAATAACAAGGCATTAAATTTAGAGTATGAAGCAACTGCAATATCCTTTCATTTGTACCCCTACATTGCTAAAAATTATTATCTTATGAAGGCGGGCGGAAGCATAGGATACAAATACGGGCCAATTGTGGTTTCAAAATCAAACAGCAAGGATATAAAAGGCAAACGCATAGGAATTCCTGGAAAATGGACAACTGCTTATTTGTTATTAAAAATTTTTGAAAACGACTTTAAGCCTGTTTTCATGCCGTTTGATAAAATTACTGACGCGGTTGAAAACGGAAAAATTGACGCAGGACTGATAATCCACGAAGGACAAATTACCTATTCTGAAAGAAATTTATTTAAAATTCTGGATTTAGGAGAGTGGTGGTTTGAAAAGTATGCTTTACCTGTTCCGTTGGGATGCAATGTCATCAGAAAGGACATTGGAATTGAAAATGCAAAAAAAATTTCTGAAATTTTAAAGAAAAGTATTTTATACAGCATAGAGCATAAGAAAGAGGCAATCAATTACGCATCAAAATTTGCCCGGAATTTAAGCGACATTAATAAGATTGAAAAATTTGTTGATATGTATGTGAATGACAGAACAATTGAATTGGGTGATGAGGATGTTAAGGCAATAAAAATTTTATTAGACGAAGGATATAAAAAGCACATTATTCCTTTTAAGATTGAATTAAAAGATGATGAAATCGTATAAAAATGGAACTAAAAAAATTAAATAAATTTCTTGACGAATACCTTAAAATTTCGGAAATTGAAGATGTGTCTGTAAATGGGCTACAGGTTGAAGGAAAGAAAGAGGTCAATAAAATTTGTTTTGCGGTTGATGCATCTCTTGAAACATTTAAGTTAGCAAAAAAAGAGAATGCTGATATGTTATTTGTTCATCACGGAATGATATGGGAAGGAATAAAGAAGGTTACGGGAATAAATTATATGCGATTGAAATTTTTGATTGAGAATGAAATTTCCCTCTATGCGACACATTTGCCACTTGACAAACACTTGGAAGTTGGAAACAATATACAATTTTTAAAAATTTTCGGAATAAATAAAGAGATTAAAGAATTCGGAACATATCACGGCATAAAGATAGGGTATGCAGGAAGGTTTGAAAAAGAAAAAAATTTGAGCGATTTTGTCAGCGAGGTTGAAAAAAATTTAAACACAGGATGTGAAATTTTGAAATTCGGAATGACTAAAATAAGAAGTGTAGGGGTTGTTTCCGGGGGTGCTGCTTCTTTAATTGATGAAGCAATAGAGAGTGTTGATTGTTTTGTAACAGGCGAGCCATCGCATCAGGTTTATCACATTGCAAAGGAAGGAAAAATTAATGTAATTTTTGCAGGACATTATGCAACAGAAACACTCGGAGTTAAAGCAATGGCAAAATTAATCAACAAAAAATTCGGCATTGAAACGAAATTTATTGATGTGCCAACCGGATTATAAAATTTTGAAATGGAAAAATGCGAATATTCAAATAGATTTTTAAAATATCCTTGCAATAGATATGAAGAGCAAGGCAAGGGTGGTTTTTGTATTTTTCACTGTGATGATGAAGAAAAAAAGAAATTTAACGAAGAATTTTGGAAGGAATTTGAAAAACAAGAAAAGGACAATAATCAAAAGAAATTTGAATTTGTTTGGTTTAAATTTCCTGATGGATTTTCATTTGAGGAAAAAGAATTCAAAAAACCAGTAAACTTTCCGGTTGCAACATTCAGCGGTGAGGCAAATTTTGGAGGTGCAACATTCAGCGGTGAGGCATACTTTCCGGGTGCAACATTCAGCGGTGAGGCAAGTTTTGAGGGTGCAACATTCAGTGGTGAGGCAGACTTTTGGGGTGCAACATTCAGTGGTGAGGCAAACTTTAAGGATGCAACATTCAGCGGTGAGGCATACTTTTGGGATGCAACATTCAGCGGTAAGGCATACTTTTGGGATGCAACATTCAGTGGTGAGGCAAATTTTGGAGGTGCAACATTCAGTGGTAAGGCAAACTTTAAGAATGCAACATTCAGCGGTAAGGCAAACTTTTGGGGTGCAAAATTCAGCGATGAGGCAAGTTTTGAGAATGCAACATTCAGCGATGAGGCAAGTTTTGAGAATGCAAAATTCACTGATATTTTATTTGTGGTGACAGAATTTAAGAAATTTGTAAATTTTAGCCATACAAGTTTTAAAAATTCTGTTAGATTTGAAGGGGGAATAAAAGAAAATGGAAAGATAAATATTGCTGTTTTTCCAACTGATAAAGGATATGTAGATTTTTCTTATGCAAAATTTTTAGATCCAAAACTTGTTGAATTTATAAATGTTGATTTAAGCAGGGTTTCTTTTTTGAATTCCAGATTAAATGATATAAGGTTTTCTTCTGATTG
>MTER01000059.1 GCA_002083985.1 Candidatus Altarchaeales archaeon A3 | reverse complement strand
TATCTCTATCAGTTTAACAATTATCCTTACTTGTTTATCACTACCAAATATCTAAATAGTTGACACTCTCTTAAAATTTACCACATTAAAAATTTAGCCAATTCCTTTATTTTAACATACCCCTTTGAGTCCGCCGGAATGTCTATTAAAGGAGTCCCGGAAGCGTTATATGCCGTAATATTTTTATCGTAAGGAATCCTGCAAATTTCTAAAATTTCTGTATTTTCAGCCCTTTCATTTAAAATTTCGTTGTCGGTTTTTGCCTCTTCGCTGTCACCTTTTACTTTTTCGCTGTCTGTCTTTACTTTATTTATAACTAAAAACATAGTATCCTCTTTAACTCCTGCATGGACAGCAATTTTTTTTATCGTTTCAGCACTTCTAAAGCCAGCCTCGCATAAATCCGTAACAATAAGCAAAATATCCGCTCCGGTTGTTGTCTTCCTTGAAAGATGCTCTAATCCCGCTGCACAATCAACAATCACAAATTCATAATTTTTCTGTTTCTCTTCTAACACAAATCTTAAAACATCATTGACACTGCAATAACATCCTGCTCCTTCGCCTTGTCCCATCTCAATAAAATCAAATTTTTCCGTATGTATTGTATTTTCAGAAATTTTATTCTGTAAATAATCCAAAAAATTTACTTTATCTTTAATGTTGTTAAAATTTTGTATAATCTCCCCAATGCTTATTGATGATTTTGTTCCTAACGCATCCGCAAAATTTGAGGCGGGGTCTGCATCTATGGCCAAAATTTTTGCATCTTTCTTTAATTCTGCGATACATCTGACAAGCAATGATGAAACCATTGTCTTTCCGACACCTCCTTTTCCGGCAATAACGATAATCATTTAAATTTGCTAAAATAATAATTAAATTTCATTTATGGGATTTATAATTAGTTTATAATTACAATGACAAATAAAATTACTTTGTGGATAGAGCCGAAAAATGTAATTGGTGCATTAAAAGAGATTACTGGAAGGATTGCTGACTTTAACTGGAATATTGTTTATATTGAACAGTTTGAAAGGGTTAAAAGAATGTGGCTGTATGTAGAAATAGAAATATTGGTGGATGAAAAGGAAGCATTAGAAAAATTTAAAATTTTAGTCACAAAATTAAAGGAATTAGATGTTGTCTTATCCGTTGAGAATGTCTCGCCTTTCAACGAAATTTACGGAAAAAGAATTATAGTAATCGGAGGCGGAGCACAAGTTGCAGCGGTTGCAAACGGAGCAATCAGCGAGGCAGACAGGCACAACATAAGGGGAGAAAGAATCAGCGTTGATACGATTCCTGTTATAGGAGAGCATGAAATTGCTGAAGCGGTCAGAGGAGTAGCGAGGTTGCCGAGAGCAAAAACATTAATACTTGCCGGCTCATTGATGGGCGGAGAAATTTCAAAGGCGGTTGAAGAAGTGAAGAGATATGAAATTAAAGTAATATCCTTAAATATGGCTGGAAGTGTTCCGGATCATGCGGATTTAGTTGTTACGGATCCGATTCAGGCAGGCGTAATGGCGGTAATGGATATTGCATCAACTGCTAAATTTACAATAGATAAATTAAAATCAAAGAAAAGAGTATTTTAAGACGGGCAAATATGGCTTATAAAAGAGACGAGGAAAAATTTAAAAATATTGCAGAAGAAAGGGTAGAAATTTTATTCATACTTGCAAAAAAATTTTGTCTGACAGATGTTGAAACAGCGAAGAACTATGTTAAAGCAGCAGTGCGGATAGCGAAATTTTGCAATCTGCGGCTTGGAAAAAAAAAAGCATTATTTTGCAAACGGTGCTTTACTTTCTTTAATTCGGAAAATTCAAGGGTTCGGCTGAATTCAAAAAAAAACGCTGTTGAAATTTTATGTCTGAATTGCAGGTATAAACGGTCTTATGGATACGGAACGGAGAAAAATACAGGAAGGGGAAACAGGAATACAATAATTATTCAAAATCATAATTTATAAAATAATAATCACAATGGAAAATTTTCCCGAAGAAGGCGAACTTGTTTTAGGTACTATAAAAAAGACATTTGACCAGGGAGCGTATGTTATCCTTGATGAGTATAATAGAGAAGGTTATCTTTCCTTAAAGGAAATTTCGCTTAAATGGATAAAAAATATTCATGATTATGTCAAAGAGGGGCAAAAGGTTGTTTTAAAGGTAATCAGAGTTGATCAGGAGAGAGGCGCCATAAATTTATCATTAAGGACTGTCTCGGATGCAGAGAGAAAGGCAAAAATAGAGGATGTTAAGAGAGTTCAAAAAGAGGAAAAATTTATTGAATTTGCAGGTAACGAACTGAAAATAAGCAGGGACAGGATAAGAGAAATTTTAGCCCCTCTTGAAGATAAATACAGAACAATTTATGAAGGAATTGAGAAAATAGCCAGTGACAATACAAATGTGGAAATTTTGAATTGCGATGATGCATTAATGGAAAATTTAGTCGGACTGATAAACAGGAATGTAAAAGTCAAAAAGGTTGAAGTAAGCGGATTTGCTATGTTAAAAAGTTACGATGCAGACGGGGTTGAACGAATAAAGAAAATTTTTAAGGGTGTTATTTCAGACAAAGTAATTATAACTTATGTGGGAGCGCCGGTTTACAAAATAGATGTTATTTCGGAGGAATATAAAGCCGCTGAGAAGAAGTTGAAATCCGTGTCGGAAAAAATTTTGAAATCCGCAAAGGAATTAAACTGCACGGCGAGATACGCAAAAGATGTAAAAGAATTATCACAGCACGAAAAATAAATTATATCCTCTCAAAATTTCAGGGTATTTTAAAAACTTCAAGTTTTTAAAAGATACGAGCAATAGCGAGTGTAAAATATAAAAATTTAGTATTTTTCACCCGTAAAATAGAACAATATAATTTAATTACCCTATTTTATTGAGAGGATACAATAAATTTATTAAACAAATCAAATTTATAAACTTATTATAAAATTTAATTTAAAAATGTACCCGCAGGGACCGTCGGCTTATGACAGAGGAATTACCATCTTTAGCCCGGATGGAAGGTTATTTCAGGTTGAGTATGCAAGAGAAGCAGTTAGGAGAGGAACAACAACAATTGGAATTTGTTTTAAAGATGGCGTTTTGTTGGCAGTAGATAAAAATATAATGTCCAAACTGATAGTTCCCGACTCAATAGAGAAGATTTTTATGATTGATAACCATATTGCAGTTGCTGTTTCGGGACTGGTTGCTGATGCCAGAAGATTAGTCGCCGATGCACGACTGATGTCGCAAAGGCATCACTTATTATATGCCGAACCAATAACTCCGTTTTCACTAACCTCGCAGATATGTGAAGAAAAGCAGGTCTATACTCAGTGGGGGGGTGCAAGACCATTCGGAATTTCTTTGTTAATTGCAGGTGTCGTGAATAAGGAATGGCAGTTATTTGAGACGGATCCGAGCGGTGCGTTTACCCGGTGTTATGCCTCTGCAATAGGTATGAAGAAAAAGGAGGTTGAGGAAATTTTTGAGAAAAAGCACGAAGTCAGTATGAGTAAAGATGAGGCAATGAAATTGGCTCTATCTGCTTTAAATTTTGTTGCAGACGGAAAGACAAATGCAGAAAATGTAGATATGACTATAATAGAAACAAATGTTGAAAAAATAAAGAAAGAAGAGATAAGCGAAATTTTGGAAGGAGTAAAGAAAGAGTATAAAGAAGTAAAAGATAAGGAAACAAAGGTTAAAGAAGGAAAGAGTAAAGAGGAAAAGAAGTAAAAGACAAATGAGAAGAAACAACGATTAAAGGGAAAAAAAGTAAAATGAGCAAAGAGAAAGAAATAAATAATTTTGCTTCGCCCTCATTTTAAAATTTTATAGATTTTTAAAGATTGAAAACTTATAGTTTTCAGTATATTTAAAATTTATAAAACTTTAAATAATAAAATTTAAGAGTTTCTCCTTTTGAAATAAATTTATCCTGATTCATTATGGTATTAAATTTTAAAATAATTGTAACTATTCAGATGGTACAAAAATTTACCCTTAATTTTTTGGGTGGCTGAATAGTTATAAACAATTTTCGTAACTTCTCAATAACTTGTGGGAAGATAACCTCGCTATTGCCCGGATATTTTCAAAATCCATATGACTTTGAAAATGACAAAATATATGGCCTGTTTTGCACTTTTTGTGGGTGTTTTTTATAAAATGAGCAGTTATGAAATTTATTTACCTCAACTTATTGAGAAGTTACCAATTTTCCTAAAAATTTTAAAATAATTTTGCTTCGCTTTCATTTTAAAATAACCTCATTTCATTTGGATATTTCAAATAAATTTAAAATGCTTCAAGCATTTTAAATACGAAGTATTTAAAATCTCCGAGCATGAGCGAGGTGATTTTAAAAGATTAAAACCTCATAGGTTTTAGTATTTTAAAATTTCAAAAGATTGAAAATCTTGTAGATTTTCAGTATATTTTAAATAAAGTTTAAAATGATAAGTTTGGATAAAGCGGTTATAGCCCGATTAAAAACACAAGGGGAAAATTTTGAGATCCTGGTAGATCCTGATTTGGCATTTGAATACAAACAAAGTGATGGGACAAAAGATGTAAAAGGAGTAATAGCAAGCGAATTTATTTTTAAAGATGCAAAAAAAGCAGAAAAGGCAGCCATCTCAAATTTACAAAAGGTCTTTAGAACTGAAGATGTAAACATTATTGCAGGAGAGATTATAAAGACGGGAGAGATTGAATTAACAACAGCACAAAAGAGAAATATGCTGGAAGAACGAAAACGACAGATTATTGAGTATATAGTCCGAAATTCTATGAATCCACAAACAAATGCTCCAAATCCACCTGCAAGAATTGAAGCGGCAATTGACCAGTCAAGGGTTGAAATAAAATTTGAGAAGACAGCAGAACAACAGATTGAAGGTGTGCTGAAGAAAATAAGGGAATTTGTTCCGATCAGGTTTGAAAAGGTAAAGATTGCAGCAAAAATCCCGTTTCAATATGCAGGAGGAATACATTATTCTTTGAAAGACATAAAAATTTTAAAAGAAGAATATACATCTGACAGCGTATTGATTATGGTAGAAGTTCCGGCAGGGATACAAACCGAAGTGCTTGGGAAATTGAGCGCATTAACAAAAGGGGATGTTGAGACAAAAATTTTAAAATAAAAATAGGCCAAATAATTTTAAAAAATAAAGAAAAAATAAAGATGCAAACCGTAACTCTAAATAAAAAAGGTAGCATTGAAATTCCAAAAAAATAAGGTAGAGAATGTATTTAAACCCAAACACGAAATTTATTATTCCTGAGAGCGTGGACTCTTTGATATTGAATAGAATATACAAACCACAATTATCCGATGACTTTGAGAAACTCGTTGACTTCGGAATAAAATTTGCAAAAGAGAAGAGAATAACATAGGAATATGTGCTCAAAGATGACTGAAAAAATTAAAAATGGCATACAAAACAATAAGTATATCGGAGGAAGTTTACTCAAACCTTTTCGCATTAAAGAAAAGAAATGAATCATTTTCGGATTTGTTTTTGCGACTCACAAAAAGAGAAAAACCGAAACCAAAATTAAGCAATTTTTATGATGGAAAATGAGTGATAAAGAAGAAGAACGCATCTTCAAAAACATAAATACACTGTGGAGCAATTGGAAAACTGATTAACAACAAAATGAAAATTTTAGACACTGATATTTTAGTTGCTATTTTGAGAGGAAAGAAAGACACAGAGAATTTACTTGATTATTTAAGCGGCGAAGGATATTGCCATAACATCTATCACATCCTTTGAACTGTATTACGGGGCATTTAAATCAGAGCGGGTATTAGAAAATATTAAGGAAGTTGACTGTTTGCTTTCTTCTTATTTCATTATCAATTTTGACAGGAAGTCCTCTAAAGCGGCAGGAGAAA
>MTER01000058.1 GCA_002083985.1 Candidatus Altarchaeales archaeon A3 | reverse complement strand
TTATAAAAAATTTAAAGGATCCAAAATAAATATTACTTTAGGAACGGATGGAAATGCTTCAAATAATTCCATGGATATGTTTTCCGAAATGAAATTTGCGTCTCTTTTGCAAAAGATCAATGAACGAGATCCAACCATAGCGAAGGCAAAAGAAATTTTTGAAATGGCAACAAAAAATGGGGCAAAAGCGTTGAGAATTAATGCGGGAGAGATAAAAGAAGGAAAACTGGCGGACTTAATTTTGGTTGATTTGAATAATGTTTGCTTTCANCATAATTTGATTTCAGATATTGTTTATTCTGCCAATGGAAGCTGTGTTTCTGATGTCATCTGTAATGGAGAAATTTTAATGCGAAATTATAAAGTAAAGGGAGAAGAAAAAATTAAAAAAGAGGCAACAAAAAGAGCAAAAGAATTAGTAAAAAAGGCGTAAATTAAATTTATTTTAAATTTTCAAGCGAAAGCAAAGCAATCTTTCTTCCGAATTCAATCAATTCCATCGCCTTGCTTTCACTTTTTCCTTCTGCAAATATTCTGTATATCGGCTCTGTCCATGAAGGCCTGAATAAAATCCATCCGTCGCCGAATAAAATTTTAATTCCATCTGTTTCGTCAATTTTTGTCCCGGTGTATTTTTCTTTAATTTTCTCCTTTATTGCCGAGGTTAATTTATTCTTTAATTCATCCTTACACTGAATTTTTTCTTTAATCTGGTAAAATTTCGGATATTCAGCAATAATTTCCGACATCTTTTTCTTTTTGTCATGCAAAATTTTTAAAATTTTTACCGCTGTCAATCCGCCTTCTCTCCCTAAATTTATATTCGGAAAGATACTTCCTCCGTTTTCCTCAAATCCAAAAACAGCATTATTTTTCATTATTGCCCCGACAACATCAGCAGCTCCAACCTTTGTTCTTATAATAGTTCCATTATGCTTTTCTGCAACATAATCAATTATTGCCGATGTGCTTATTCCCGTAACAACAAAGTCGCCTTCTTTCATCATGGAGTCTGCAATTATTGCCCCAATCATATCTCCCATAATATATTCACCTTTATCATCAATAAATATACTTCTGTCTCCGTCTCCGTCAAATGCCATCCCGATATCTGCATTCAACGCATTAACCACCTTAATTAAATTTTCCAAATTTTTTTTGTCAGGTTCGGAAGGCCTTCCTGGAAAGAATCCGTCCATCTGGGCATTAAGTGTTACAATCTTATGTCCAAATTCCCTTAAAACAAATGGCATGATGTTTGATTGTGCCCCGTGTCCGGTATCAACAACTATCTTTAAAGCGTTCTCTTTGTCAACTTTTATTCCTTCTTTTAAAAGCATTTCTTTATAAATTTTCCCAGCATCTGCATTATAAATTTTCCCGATTTCATTCCACGAAGCCCTTTCTGATTTCCCGCTAAAATACATATCTTCAATCTCATCCTCAATTTTTCCGTAAACCTCGTTTCCATCGGGAATGAAAAATTTTAATCCGTTTCTCTCTATAGGAATATGCGAGCCGGTAATCATAACCCCTGCATCAAATTTATAAATTTTTTCTTTAACCGCACATTGTATTGCCGGAACAGGAGTAATTCCTGAATCATAGACATCACAGCCCGCCGAAAGCAAACCGCTGATTACGGCGTGTTTTATCATATCGGAGGATGTTCTCGGATCCATCCCTACCAGAATATTTTTTGCATTAAATTTTTCTCTGACATAATTTCCAAATACGCATGCAATCTTTGAACAAAATTCGGGTGTTAAAAAGTCATTCACTGTCCCTCTTATTCCCGTTGTTCCGAATAGTTTTCCTACCATTTTATTAAAATAACATATAATAACCAAATCAAATTTAAATTATTTTATGTTAGAAATTATATTTTTAACTAATAAAAATTTAAATTTCACATTTTAAATTTCACATTTTAAATTTCACATAAGATGAATAGAATAGAAAAGAGCCGAAAGATATCTGCTGCAAACAGCAGTTCGCTAATACAATCCAGATGGAATAAATTTCATACTTGGGAAAAAGAATACGATGCGAAACGCCTTAATGAACTTACTCCTGTTGAAAAGATAAGAATTCTTGAGGACTTATATCTTTTTGTTTCAAAGGTCAAAAATTCAGTTATGAGAAAATCACCTCATTTCATCCGGAGATTTTAAAATTTACACAATTTAGAAATAAAATAATTAGGATAGTGAATTCAAAAATATAGCCAAAATTTATTCACATTCAACAACCCCGTTCTTTTCCCTGACATCAAAACCAAATAAATTTACCGTATAAATGTTTGTCATTGCGTGCATTGTCGTATTTATTTTTGCCTTTCCTTTTGCCAGTGCAATATAAGGAATAATCTGGTCGCTTATATGCGAATCAACTCCCGTATCGCTCCTAATTTCGCTTATTAAATTTTTTGCACATTCAATTCCCACATCTTCTGCCTTCCTGTTTATCTCTCCCAGAGAACATGCTCCTATAATCGTTTTTTCTGTTTTTGCGAATAAAGTTATTCCGCTGCCAGTTGAAAATGTATCTGCATACTCTTCCTTTATTTCTGCCCGTATATTTATATCTTTTAAAAATTTTTCTGCAGCAATTTTCTGTCTTTCCGCAACATTTCTACCTTTTAGAGATACACTTGCATGAGAAATCCCGTAAATTTCAGAAATTTTTCCCTTTTCTGTAAAATTTATACGCTCAAATTTATCCATTTTTTTAATCACAATTTTTACTTTCCCTCCGCCATTTGGATAATAGCCCCTTTTTAAAATTTCAATTTCTGCGTTTAATCCGATTACCTTTAAAATCGGGAGTGTTACAAATTTAACATAATCAATAGATGGTGCAAACCGGACATCAGTCCCGCCTGTAATTTCCACTTCAACATCATTGTGAATGGCAGTAATCAGTAATGCCTGCAAAACCAGAGGAATTGAACCTGCAGTTCCTATGTCAATTGTCCATTTTTTGTCTGAAATTTCTCCCGGATAAAACTCCATTTCGGTTGAGCCGATTTCCATGCCCTTAATATCCGCATTGCATAACTTTCCGACTGCTTTTATTGCACTTATGTGTTGTGCCCGTAATCCGGGATTTTGTCTTCTTTTTCTTAGATTCGTAATTTTTATTGGTGTCTTTGTTAAGGCGCTTAATGCCACGCTTGTTCTCAAAATTTGCCCGCCGCCTTCTCCGTAAGAGCCGTCTATTACTAACATTTTTAATTAAAATTTAATTTGTAACTACTAATTTATAAATTTAAAATATATAAATTTAAAATATTTCATATAAAATATAGAATACAAAAATTTAAAGATGGATATAAAAGGACGAATAACAAAATTTCAGGAATTTATAAGGTACTGGATTAAGGAAACAGACAGAATTTTACGACTGACAAGAAAACCAAAACGCTCGGAATTTGACGAAGTTACAAGAATTACAGGATTAGGAATACTTTTATTTGGATTTGCGGGCTTCCTGATATTTTTTATAACCCAGCTGATGAAAATGTCATAAAACAAATTAACAATAATATCCAATAATACTTTACTCATTTTACTCATTAATTATAAATTATAAAAATGATATTTGCATTGAAAGTTACACAGGGACAGGAAAGAATAGTTGCAGAAATGTTTTACAATGAAGCAAAAAAATTATCCGCAGGTGGAACCTATAAAGGAATTTACAGCGTTGCTTATGTTACTACTCAAAGAGGATATATATTTATTGAAGCGGAGAAAGACAATTACCGGTCCATAGAAGAAATGGCAAAAACCATTCCGAAAACGGGACAGTTAGTCGGGAGAAAGAATACGACATTAAAAGTTGTAAAGGGGAAAAAAACAGACAAGACGCCACCTAAACCCGTGCTGATTGAGGAACTGGAAAACATTATGTTCCCGAAGAAGATAGTTGCCTTTTTAAATACAGGTGATTTTGTTGAGGTTGTTAATGGGCCTTTCAAGGGTGAGAGGGCAAGAGTTATTAAAGTGAACAAAGAGAAAAACGATGTAACAATTGAATTGACCGAATCAGCAGTTCCGATTCCGATAACTGTAAAGGGCTCTGACTTAAGGGCATTAAGTAAAGACAGCAGATAAATATAAGAGTTGTTGCAAATTAAAAATTTTAAAGGTGAAAAAGTTATTTTGCAACATGTCTATAACATTAAAAAAATTTCAAAGACAAATAAAACAAATAAATTAAAAAATTTAAATTACAAAAAAACATAAAAATAAAATTTTAAACTTAATATTTAAAAAATTTTAAAATGCCTGAAATAATTGAATCGCTTGTTGATGGGGGAAACGCAAAACCAGGACCTCCGTTGGGCCCAATGCTTGGACCAACAGGAGTAAATATAAAGATGGTGATAGACGAAGTAAATAAAAAGACAAAGGACTTTGAAGGAATGAAAGTCCCTGTAAAAATTACAATTGACTCAGCGACAAAAAAATTTGAGATTGAAATCGGAACACCGCCAACATCTGCATTATTAAAGAAAGAAATTGGTTTGGCAAAAGGAGGAAAAGATAAAAATTTTGTCGGCAACATAACAATGGAGCAGATTTTGAAGGTTGTAAAGATGAAAAAAGATATCATGCTGGCGTCAAATCTGAAAGCGGCACTTAAAGAAGCAGCAGGAACATGCGTTTCTATGAGCGTAACTATTGAAAATATGCCTCCGAAGGACTTTATAAAGGCGGTTGCCGAGGGAAAATTTGATGAAAGGATAAATTAAATTTTTCCCTTCAGGAAATTTATCGCCATTTTTAAATTTTTTTCATTTTTAAATTTTTTCACAATATCTTCAAGTTCATCTCTCCTTAAATTTTTTAGTTCTTCTGCATAAGTTATCATATTAGGAATTGCTCTGACAATATTATCAACGATGCTTATGGTTGCATTTTGCGATGTGCGGGACAACGGATTTAAGTCAATTGCTATAACATTCTTTTTCATCTTAACTAATGCTTCCGCTCTATCGCCATCTTCCAGTGGAATTAAAGCAACATCAGCATTATAAAAATACCTGCTGACATTTGCTCTTTTTGAATTTAGATTTGGAATTTTCTTTGTCTTTTCAGTTAAAACATTATCATAAAATTTCCTTAATTTTTTTTCAATTATTTCCCCTCTTTTTTTTGTCCAATAGAATAAATTTACCTCAACAGGACATTTTAAAATTTTTGCTAATTTACAAATTTCTCTGCCGCATAATGCTGCAACATTGCCATTGACAGATATTACAGGACTTTTTGAAAGTAAAAGCAATGCAACTGCAACTCTTTCGGTATTCATCGCAAAATTTTGTGTTTTTTCTTCAAGCAGGTAATCAAAACATTCTCCTCTTCCCTGCGCAATTAATCCGTTTATTGCTACATAACCCTCTTTAAACCCTGTGACTAATTTTTCCCTTGTTTTTAAGGACTCAAAACGAGGATGGGATTTTGGAAGTTTCATATTTTTTATTGATTAAATAGACATGTTGCAAAATAACTTTTTTACCTTTAAATTTGAATATGCTCAATAAATTGTGGAGGTTATTCGTGATTTTTTAACTGTTACGGGTGATTTACCACACACTATTGAGCAAATACTTAAATTTTATTAGCTTTCACTCTTAAAATTTTTAATTTGCAACAACTCTAATGTATATTCTCAAAATTTCAGGGTATTTTAAAAACTTCAAGTTTTTAAAAGATACGAGCAACAGCAAGTGTAAAATATAAAATTTAGTATTTTTCAGTAACTTCTTAATAATTTGATGGCATAAAAATAGGTGACTTTTTTTAGCAATACCAGGACTTACGCAATTCATTTAAAATTTTTAATTTGCAACAACTCTATTATATAAAAATTCAATTATCTAAACAAATACAATAAATTTTCCTCTTAAATTTCAAATTCATTTTAAAATTTGGATATCTTTAAAATTTCC
>MTER01000057.1 GCA_002083985.1 Candidatus Altarchaeales archaeon A3 | reverse complement strand
GATATTCCAGCGGGATGTATGTAAGGTTAGCTTTTGCAGTAGCAGCACATCTTGAACCGGAAATTTTATTGGTTGATGAAGTGTTGGCGGTCGGAGACGCAGAATTCCAGAAGAAGTGTCTTGGAAAAATGAAAGATATTGCAGCAGGAGGAAGGACGGTGTTGTTTGTAAGCCATAACATGGCGGCGATCGCGACACTTTGTAATCGCGGAATTATATTGCAAAATGGTTGTCTTGTTAGTGATGCAAATATACAAGAATGTATTTCGACATATCTATCAATAACGAAAAATCTGATTACAACGAAAAATCTGGCTCGCGTCCAAAGAATTGTTAAATACACGGGTGAAGCCATGATTATATGCTTTTCAATACACAATGTAAATTCTGACGATGATATTATTAGTGCGGATAAACCTTGTAAGGCTGAATTGGTTTTTGAGGTCTTAGAAGATAATGTAACGGTGGGTGGAGAATTCTCTATCTCTGACGGTATTCAAAAATTATGTTTATTTCATTCGGGTAACAGAAATGGATTAATTCCTATTCTTAATAAAGGTATTTATAAATTAATTTGTCATACGGAAGCATTGCGTCTGTATTCAGGTGAATACTTTATATCACTTGCTCTAACAAGGCCGGGTATTCCTATTGATTATATTGAAAATGCAGTTTTAATAAATGTAGAGTTGTCTCATCGTGATGGAAGTATGTATGATTATAAAAAAGTGGCAGGATCAAGTAATTTTTATATAGAGCATAGATGGGAACTTAAATAAATAACAAGGGATAAAAAATGAAATTAGTAAGTGTTTGTATACCAACATATGAGATGCATGGATTAGGAGATAAATATCTTAAACATAGTTTTGATATTTTAACAACTCAAACATTTAAAGATTTTGATGTTGTTATATCCGATCATTCAAAAACGGATGTCATTAAAAATTTGTGCGAAGAGTATAAAGATATATTAGATATTCATTATTTCAGAAATGCTGAAAATATTGGCAATTCATCAGCCAATATAAATAATGCAATAAAAAACGCTAAAGGCAAACTGATTAAAATATTATTTCAAGATGATTTCTTGTATAATGCTAAATCTTTAGAGGTGATTGTTAACAATTTTGACCTAAAAAGAGATAATTGGTTAATAACCGCGTGTGAGCACTCTGAAGATGGCATTACTTTTTACAGACCCTTTTATCCCAAATATAATAAGGCAATATACTTAGGTAACAACACAATTAGTTCTCCTTCAGTTCTTACAATAATAAATGAAAATCCTCTATTATTTGATGAAAAATTAATATGGTTAATGGATTGTGATTATTATAAAAGGTGCTATGACAAATATGGTGAACCAAAAATTTTGAACACAATAAATGTTGTTAATAGAATTGGCGATTATCAAGTATCTAATACAATAACTAATAAAAGTTTAAAAGATAATGAGTATAATTACATTTTGAAAAAGTATAATAAAAAAATGTCCAAAAACTTAATATTAAAAAAGGTAACTTTAGTGGCTGTATCTTCTATAAAAATTGATGAAACAATAATGGCATTGGAACAATCAATGAGTGGTATTGATTACCACGAAGTAATATTAATATCACACAAAAAACCAGAATATCTTAATAAAGAAATAAAATTCAAACAATGTCAACCATTAAACAGTATAGATGATTACAACAGGTTTATGATTTATGATCTTGCTAAATACATAGACACTGAATTTAGCTTAGTTGTTCAACATGACGGATATGTTCTCAGACCTCATAGATGGAATAATATATTTTTAAATTATGATTACATTGGAGCGACATGGCCAAAAAATATGTTTTTTAATAATGGTGTTAATATTAGAGTTGGCAATGGCGGTTTTTCCTTAAGAAGTAAAAAATTATTAAACGCTTTCAATGAGCTTAAATTGCCTTTTTCTGACAATAATACTGGTTATTTCCATGAAGATGGAATTATCTGCAACTATTACAGAAAAGAGTTAGAAAAATATGAAATTAAATTTGCCCCAGTTGAAATCGCATCTATGTTTAGTCGCGAACTTGATTGTGATGATTCTATTCCAGAACATTTCGGATTTCATAAAAATAAAAAAGTTATTCCGAAATTAATTTTAGTTAAATCTATCCTTAATAAACTTCAGCATTTAGGTATAAATTTCATTAAAAATACAATAAAAAAAACTATTAATATTAAAGAAAAAAAATGGGTAAAAAAACTAATACCAAATAATGCTCCAATAATATTAGAAATAGGCTCAGCGAATGGTGATGATACATTAGAGTTTATTAAGACATTTAGGGACACTAATCTTACATTGTACGGATTTGAGCCTGAGCCAAAAAATATTAAAATATTAAAAAAAAGAATCAACGATAAAAGTTACAAACTTTTTGAAGGAGTGGTATCAGATGTTGACGGCAAATTAATTTTCAATCTATCAAGAACTGACAATCCTAATGATTTATCTCTTTCTGGATCAATTATGAAGCCAAAGAATCATCTAAAAATCTGGGATTGGATATATTTTGACCAAACTATTGAAGTTGATTCAATAACATTAGATAGTTTCTGCATAAAAAATAATGTAAAAATAATAGATTTTATTTGGTGTGACGCACAAGGAGCTGAAGAAAAAATAATAATTGGCGGAGAAAATACCTTTAAAAATAAAGTTAAATATTTTTATGTAGAATATTCTAACGATGAACAATATGAAAATCAGCCAAAATTAGAGAAAATACTAAATCTATTGCCATCATTTGAAATCGTCGAAAATTTTGGAACAGATATTCTATTAAAAAATAAAAACTTATGATTTGCAACGAATTATATGATGGACAAGGTTTGGGCAATCAGTTATGGAACTATGTCTTAACTAGAATAATATCTAAACAAAAAGGGTGTGCTTTTTCTATCTTAGAACGGGAAAAGTTTAAAGGTAGCCAATTCATAGATATAGATTTTGGTGTTAAATTACTTGGCGGAATTTCCCCAGAAGGTGGTCCTCCATATAAATTACCGCAGGGTATAAAAAATTATTATAGAGAAAGAATAGAAAATTTATTAAATACGGACATTGATATTTCACGAACTGATCCTAACTTATTTCAAATACCCCCTAATACAAAATTCGATGGCAATTGTCAATCAATCAAGTATTTAAACGGATATAGAAATAATATATTGGATTGGATTAAAATTAAGGATGAATATAAAGGATATACTACTGATGACAATACTTGCATCATCCATTTGAGATGTGGTGATTTTGTTGGCATAAAAGAAGTATTTTTACCCCCCAATTATTACAAACAAGCAATGGAATTTATCAAAAAAATTAACAATAATATTAAATTTTATTGTGTAACTGATCAAAAAAATATAGCTAAAGATATTTTGCCTGACGTAGAAATAATAGGCTCATCTATATTAAATGAAGATGATGATAATAAAGCGTCGCATCATTACGGGGGTCCAATAAGTACTGATTTTAGTTTGTTAATGAATGCAAAATATTTAATTATATCAAACTCTAGTTTTTCTTGGTGGGCAGCATATTTAAATACAAATAAAACAACGGTCATAGCACCTAAATACTGGGCTAGATATAATACCTCTAACGGTTATTGGTCTACATCAGACATCATAACTGATGACTTCACCTATTTAGACAGACATGGTAAATTTTTCTCTGCAGACGAATGCTGGTTAGAAAAAAATAATTTCGAATTATTAAACGAAAACATATTTAATACTGTGAATGAAAAAATCCCCGAGATACCTAATCTTAATAAGATTATACTTTTACTAATTAAGAAAAATATACCTCTGCCAATTAAAATCATGGTGACAAAGTTCACTAACAAAGCAAAAATACTTCTTAAAAAAATAATTTCTTTACAAAAGGCAAAACTGTCATTCAATGATGTCACTGAATATAAACAGCTTTCCGCCGAGGAGATTGCCGAGTATAGAAAAACCATCAAAATATACGACATCTTCATTTTTTTTAATGAATTAGAATTATTAGAGATAAGACTAAATATACTAGATAAATATGTTGATTATTTTGTTATCGTGGAAGCAACTCAAACATTTTCTGGACTACCTAAAAAATTATTTTTTGAAGAAAATAAACGCAAATTCAAACAATTTGAGCATAAAATTATTTATTACGTAATAAATAATATGCCAGCCGATGAAGATGAATTACGTAGTAGATTGTTAAATAATAATTTAAGTGCTTTGGATAGAGAAATAATAAATAATACTCTCACGAGTGACAATGTTCCTAATGAGCAAAGCCAGTGGCTGAGGGAATTTTATCAAAAAGAAACAATCAAAAAAGCGTTAGTAGAACTATCAGACAATGATATTTGTTTTGTTTCTGATTTGGATGAAATTTGGAACCCCCAAGTAAAAATTGATTACACCAAAAATAATATTTTTAAATTAAAACAAAATGTTTATGTGTACTTTTTAAATAATCGCTCTAGTGAATCTTGGATAGGTACTTACGTTACTAAGTATAAAAATATAAAGAATAATTGTATAAATCACCTTGATACACCAAGTAAAACAAAATATACTATCTTAAAAAACGGAGGGTGGCATTTTACCTTTCAGGGCGGAGCTGAAGCGGTTATAAAAAAAATAGAATCCTACGGTCACCAAGAATTTAACAATGACAAAATAAAATCACATCTCGAAAATAAAATTTTGGAAAATAAAGATTTTATTGAGAGAAATTTTAAATTTTGGATTGATGAAAAAAATTTGCCAGAATATATTTTAAATAATAAAGATAAATATAAAAAATTCTTCAAATGACTATGTTTCAACTATTAAACCCATTTGCTAAAAGCAAGATGACAAGATCTCAACTCATCAACACACTTATTAAAAAAAATAGTTACCGAACCTATTTAGAAATAGGCGTAAATACACCGGCACAACCTGGGTACAATTATGACAATGTCGAGATAGAATTAAAGCACGGTGTGGACCCTGCGGTAGATACAACATTTAAAATGACGTCTGATGAATTCTTCGAAAAGCATATTATTATAAAATATGACATAATATTCGTTGATGGGTTACATATCTTTGAACAAGTACACAGGGATATTATTAATTCACTAAAATGGCTAAATGAAAACGGCACAATTATTGTTCATGACTGCAATCCAACCAAAGAAATAACTCAGAGGAGAGACAGAGCATCAAGTGTTTGGCACGGTGATGTTTGGAAGGCGATTCTAAAACTAAGAATGGAAGAACAGAGTATTACTATTTATACTGTTGATACAGACGAAGGTTGTGCGGTTATACAAAAGGAATCTCAAGAGTTATTTAAAATAAAAGATGAGGATGTTGATATATATACATTTAATTTTTTTGATGCCAACAGAAAAAACATATTAAATCTAATTAGCGTCAGAGAATTTAAAAATGTTACAAATACTAACAATTGGATTAATAGAAAAATTAAAAGTATAAAAAATTTGTATTTGTCAGGACTTACGCAATTTATCTTGTAAAAGGACTTAAAAAGATAGAATTCGTATCTGTTTTGCGTAAGTCCTAATTTATTTGAAATATCCGAATGAAATGAGGTTATTTTGAAATGAGAGTGAAGCGATTTCAAAAATGAAATTTTTGAAATATGAGAGTGAA
>MTER01000056.1 GCA_002083985.1 Candidatus Altarchaeales archaeon A3 | reverse complement strand
TACCAATTATTTAAGTAAATAAATTATCAAATTTAAATTAAATGTTCCTCAATCATCCACTCATAAAGCAAGATACCGTTGAACTGCGAAAGTATCAGGAAGCGATAATCGGAGCAGCAATAAACAAAAATACAATTGTTGTACTTCCAACAGGACTTGGAAAAACGCTGATTGCTGTAATTGTTGCCGCACATCGGCTGGATAAATTTAATGACTCAAAGATTCTTTTTTTAGCACCTACCAAACCGCTTGCCGTTCAGCATGCCGCCACTTTCAGACAAATTTTAAATTTAAAGGATGAAGAAATTTCAATATTCACATCTGCAACACCGACAAATAAGCGGGAGGAATTATGGAAGAATTCATGGGTTATTTTGGCAACGCCGCAAACGATAGACAACGAAATAATGAAAAATCTGGATTTAAGCAATGTTTCTTTTCTGGTTTTTGATGAAGCACACAGAGCAATCGGAAATTATGCCTACTCTTTTATCGCAGGAGAATATATGAAAAAAGCAAAAAATCCATTAATTATGGGATTAAGTGCCTCTCCTTCATCTGATATTGAGAAAATTTCGGAAATTTCAAAAAATTTATTCATACAGGCGGTTGAAATAAGGACTGAAAATGACAGTGATGTCCGGGAGTATATAATGAAAGTAGAGGAGGCATGGATAAAGGTTGAACTGCCTGCGGACTTTAAAGGGATAAGGGATAAACTTGCGGATTTGCTTAAATTTTACCTGAAACAGTTAAAGGACATGAATTACATTGATACGATCAGTCAAACAAACATCAACAAAAAGGACTTATTGAGCATTCAGGAAAGAATAAGGGGCGACATATTAAGCGGAAACGGAAATTTCGATGCTGCTTCGCTTATTGCAAAAATTATAAAACTTCATTATGCTCTTGAACTTATAGAGACGCAGGGAATTTTTACTTTATACAGGTATCTTGAACGGCTGAATCTGCAAAAAGGTAAAGGAGTGAAAGAGATGTTTTCCGATGCGCGCATGAAGGAAATTTGTGAAAATGTTAAAATTTTGTATGATGCAAAAACAGACCATCCGAAGTTAGATGCTATATTAAAAATTTTAAAGGAAGAGTTAGGTAGTTCGGAAGACATCAAAAATAAGAAAATTTTGCTGTTTACACAATACCGGGACACTGCCGAAAAAATTTATGAAATTTTAACAAACAACAATATAAAATGCGAGAAATTTATTGGTCAGGCAAGTAGAGATAATGACAAAGGAATGACGCAAAAAGAGCAGATTGCATCACTTGAGAAATTCAGGAATAATGCTTTTAATGTGCTGATTGCCACTTCCGTTGCAGAAGAGGGATTAGATATTCCCAAAGTGGATATTGTAATATTTTATGAACCAATTCCAAGCAGCATACGAGCAATACAAAGGAGAGGAAGAACGGGAAGAATGCACGAAGGAAAGGTAATAATTTTGATGGCGAGGAATACGAGGGACGAAGGATATTACTGGAGTGCGGTTTCAAAAGAAAGAAAGATGAAGGAATATTTAACAAAATTTCAAATTTCAGGAAAAGAAGGAATAGAAAAAGAGATGAAAAAAAGACATGGGTCACAAAGTATTTTATTGTATGGGGGCAACAATAAAGAGGACAATAAAGATAATGAAGAAAATAATAATAATAATAATAATAATAATAATATAGGGAGTAATAAAGATAATGAAGAAAACAATAATAAAGCTCAAACCGAAAGGGTTAAAATTTATGCCGATATAAGGGAGCGAAACACGGAAATTTATAAAATTTTAAATGAAAAGGCAGATGTCATAGTCAGGCAGTTAGAGGTCGGGGATTACATATTGAGCGAAAATGTTTGTGTTGAGAGAAAGACAGCGGCTGATTTTTTAGAGTCAATTGTTGATAAACGACTACTTGAACAGGCACAAAATTTAGTGAGAAATTTTGTGACTCCGATAATTATTATGGAGGGTGAATTAAATTTGTCTTCAAGAAATATTCATCCGAATGCTGTAAGAGGAATGATTGCCACAATAGCAACTGACTTTAAAATTTCCATCATTCCGACAAAAGATGAAAATGATACTGCTGAAATGCTTTTTATGATTGCAAAAAAGGAGCAGGAAGAAAAAAGAAATCCTGTTGCTTTAATCGGTGAAAAGAGGGCTTATACTCTTGCCGAAAGACAGCACTTAATTGCCGAATCACTTCCAAATGTGTCTGCTGTGATTGCCGAACGCCTGCTTGAACGCTTTAAGACAATAAAGAAAATTGCAAATGCGGGAATTAAGGAATTAATAAAGGTTGAAGGAATCGGATTAAAAAAGGCAGATGAAATTTTTAAGGTTACACATTCGGAGTATAAAAAGGAGAAATAAAAATAAATTTTTCCAGTTAAAGTCAGCTTATTTTTATCATTTTTTGGGCGCGAATTATGTATAACGGAATCAGAATATACGAAGTTTTGCCCCGACGACGAAGGCAAAAATTCACGGATTGCGGGGCGTAGCAGCAGCATATATTCTGTGTTATATAAAGTGAAAAGTAGAACTTAACTCATTATCTTACCGTCGTTTATATAGAAAAAATACGCTTGTTATATTACAAATTACATATAAATCAAAGGTGAAAGAAACAAAAATTTTTTCGTGCTAATGGGGTATAAATTTATGCAGTTCCATCAAGCTTCCTTTTCCGTCAAGCAATGTGCCGTCAATGTCAAATGCGATTAAATTTGCCATCTTTTTGGGACTTTAAGTTAGAAATCAAAAAGTAATTATTTTAAAAGAATTAATTTTTAAGACATAATTTATTACGAAATTTAACAGATTGATTTATTTATGAGCTAGGTCGGGTGATTAGGCGTCACCTGTAACTCCAAACCGTCTAAAGGAGGATCGAAGTGTGGGAAAATAAATCTTTTGTTATTTGTGATCCGTAATTTGGACAATGAATTTTCGTCCTGCGAGGCAAGTGGTATGAGAACATGGTCAGACTTTGATCGGAGCAGCCATAATCATGCTATTTGTGCTTGTTGGGTAGCGGAGAGGAGGAAGGTTGCGGGCAGTCACTTATAGTAGAAGGTTTAGATTCCTACACGCGCTCAATTTATTAATTTATTGCGGGGGTTCCCAAGCGGTCAAAGGGGGTAGGCTCAAGACCTACCTGTGAAAGCATTCGTGGGTTCGAATCCCCCCCTCCGCATAATAAGAAAGATATTGAAACAAGACGATTAAATTTGGTAAATTTAGATAAATTTATGATATAGGATGTTTGATAAACTAAGCGACGGATTACGGAATGCAATTACTACATTAAGAAAGGCAGTTGTTGTAGATAAGAAAGTTATAAAGGAATTTATAAAAGAAGTTCAAAAAGCATTAATTTCATCCGATGTTAATGTAAATTTAGTGCTTGAAATTTCAAAGAGAATAGAAGATAGAGGACTACTTGAAAAACCGCCCGGACTTTTAGACCGAAAAGAGAATATAATTAAAATCACTTACGATGAATTAACATCTTTGCTCGGAAAAGGAGAAAAAATAAATTTAAAGAAAAGGGATAAAATTTTACTCGTCGGAATTCAGGGGAGTGGAAAGACAACAACGGCAGCAAAACTGGCAAAGTATTACAATAAGAAGGGATTTAAGGTCGGACTTATATGTGCAGATACTTTCAGAGCAGGGGCATATACTCAATTAATGCAATTGGCAGAAGAAATAAAGGCACCTTTTTACGGAGACCAGAATGAAAAAATTTCCCTCAACATTATCAAAAAGGGACTTGAAATTTTAAAAGACAAGGATGTTATTATAATTGACAGCGAAGGAAGAAATAAATTAGATAGTGATTTAATGAGGGACATAAATATTGTGTATAAAGAAATAAAACCGGAACATGTTTTGCTTGTCCTGGACGGAACAATAGGGCAACTGGCAGGAGAGCAGGCGGAAGCGTTTAAGAAATCATGCAATGTTACAGGTGTTATACTGACAAAATTAGACGGAACGGCAAAAGGCGGAGGTGCAATTTCCGCATGTAAAACAACTAATGCAAAGGTCTATTTTATCGGTGTCGGTGAGCATAATGATGAATTTGAGGAATTTGATGCTCCGAGATTTGTCTCAAAAATTTTGGGCTTCGGAGATATTGAAGGACTGCTTGAAAAAGCACAGGAAATGGAAGTTAGTGATGATATGGCAAACCGTCTCATCAAAGGAAAATTTACCCTGAATGATTTGTATGTTCAGATTCAGGAGATAAAGAAACTGGGCTCACTGAACAAAATCGTTGAAATGCTTCCCACGGGAGGAATTAAGATTCCCAAGGAAGTTATGGAAATGCAGGACGAAAAATTAAAAATTTATAAATTTATGATGGATTCAATGACAAAAAAAGAAAAAGAAAATCCGGAAATTTTTGATTCAAAAAGAGTAGCGAGAGTAGCACGCGGCTCGGGAAGAAAAGAGCAGGAGGTATACGAGTTGCTTAAGCAGTATAAAGTAATGAAAAGATATGTGAAAACAATGAATGATGAGAGAAAACTGGCGGGTTTTATGAAGAAATTAGGGATGGGAAAAATGATGAATATGTAAAACAAATATGATGAAAATTTAAAAAACTTAATCTATGAAGTTGAAAAGTATGGACGAAAACATGAAAAATAAGTATTCTTTCAATAAAACAGGGTAATTAAATTATATTGTTCTATTTTATGGGTGAAAAATACTAAATTTTTATATTTTACACTCGCTGTTGCTCGTATCTTTTAAAAACTTGAAGTTTTTAAAATACTCCGAAATTTTGAGAGGATACGAATAAAACACGCTCCAACAACTAACCCTCCAAGGAAGCCCTGCTGTAATACATCTTTTCCCAACCACCAGATATCAGGGCAGCAAATCAAAAATCGCCCCATGGATCTGGAATAACATTAAAGATCTTAAATTTAATTCAACACTTGATGCCTTCGGTGGCACGGGCATTATTGGTTATTTTTTGAAAACCAAAGGCAAGCAGGTTTTTTACAATGACTTACTTAAATTTAATTACTATATTGGTGTGGCTTTGATTGAAAATGATTCCGTAAAATTGTCAAAGAATGATGTTGAATTTTTATTAAATTACCATACCAATATAAATTATGGAAATTTCATTCAGGACACCTTTCATAATATCTATTATATCTATTATACTGATGATGAGAATAAATGGCTCGATATGGTTATTGCGAATATTATGTCCTTTGATGATTTTTACAAAAAAGCAGTTGCTTATTATGCTTTATTCCAGTCCTGCATCATTAAAAGACCGTTTAATTTATTTCGCAGAAAAAATTTATATGCCCGTTTTGCCGATGTTAACAGAAGTTTTGGTAATAAAGCAACATGGGACAAACCATTTGAATGCCACTTCAGAAAATTTACTGACGAAATCAATAATTGTGTTTTTTCAAACGGAATGGAAAATAAAGCATTCAATCTTGATGTATTCGATATTCAAGGCAATTTTGATTTGGTTTACATTGATACTCCATATATATCAAAAAAAGGAGTTGGTGTTGATTATCTGGACTTTTATCATTTTTTGGAAGGAATTTTCCATTATTCAAACTGGGGCGAAATGATTGATTACAAAACAAAACACAAACGGCTCAAAAACGGAAGATCAATGTGGTGCGATAAAAACAAAATTTATGAAGCATTCAGCAAATTAT
>MTER01000055.1 GCA_002083985.1 Candidatus Altarchaeales archaeon A3 | reverse complement strand
CAACCGTCTTACCCATTTGATGAAGCATCTCAACTGTTTCTTTTGAATATTTTTTAAGTGTATCAGCGACAGCAATTAAGCCAATAATTTTACCCTCAAGAGCTAAAATCATTACAGTTTTGCCTTGTTTTTCAAGAGCAATTAATTTTTCTTCCGCAATACTCGGATCAATTTGATTATTGATCATTAATTTTCTTGTTCCAAACAGAACTTTTTTATTTTCTAACTCTGCTGAAACACCATAGCCGGGAATATTCAGAAAATTTTTTACTTCACATAGTTGGAAATTTTCTTCTTTGGCTTTGTTAACAACCGATTGAGCTAAAGGATGTTCCGAATTTTTTTCAACAGAAGCCGCTATTTGTAAAATATCAAGTTTTGAATTTGAAATTTCTACAACATCTGTAATAGTTGGCTCTCCTTTGGTCAGTGTTCCTGTTTTGTCAAATACAATAACATTTACGTCTTTGGCAATTTCCAGAGCTTTGCTGCTTTTAATTAAAATACCTTTTTGAGCAGCCAATCCCGTACCCATCATTACCGCTGTTGGCGTTGCTAAACCTAAAGCACATGGACAAGCAATAATTAAAACCGAAATAAAAACCATTAAAGCAAAATCAAATGGTTTTCCCGACAATAACCAAATAACAAAAGTCAAAAAGGCAATTCCAATTATTGTCGGCACAAAATAAAAAGAGACCTTATCAGCCAAGAGCTGAATTGGCGCTTTAGAGCCCATTGCCTCTTCAACAATTTTTATAATCTGAGCCAGCATTGTATCTTTTCCAACCCGTGTTGCTCTAAATTTTAAAATACCTGTTTTGTTTATAGTTCCACCAATAACTTCATCTCCTTTGTCCTTTTCCACAGGAATACTTTCACCGGTAATTGCTTTTTCATCAACACCTGAATAGCCATCTATTACAACACCATCAACAGGTATTTTTTCTCCCGGACGAACTAAAATAATATCCCCTACTTTTACCTCTCTAATAGAGATTTTTGTTTCCTGACCGTCATTGATAACAGTAGCTTCTTTTGGTTGAAGCCCGATTAATTTTTTAATTGCTTCGCTTGTTTTTCCCTTAGTTGTTGCCTCAAGATATTTACCTAAAGAAATAAAAACCAAAATGTATGCGGCACTTTCAAAATATACGACATTATGAACATATTCTAATTCTACTCCTCCGAATATTAAAATAGCACCATATATCGCACTATAAAAATAAGCAACGGCAGTACTAACAAAAATCAAGGAATCCATATTAGGTGATAATCTTATAATACTTTTAAAACCTCTTCGCCAAATATCAAAACTGGCAATGATAACAACCGTTGTTAAAACAACCTGTATAAAAAATTCATTTTCTTCAATCAGATTGGGCATTTTCAATCCGACATATTCGCCCATCATCTCTATGCCAAGTGGCAAAGCAAAAATTAATGTGAGAATAAATTGCTTTTTTAATTTTTGAATTTCCTCTTCTTTTTCGGCTTTATGGTAATCTTCCTTTTTCATCTCTGTCCCCAAAGTTTCTTCACTTGCTTTATAGCCCAGTTTTTCAATAATTTTTTGAACTCCTGCAATGCTTATTTCACTTGTCGTATCAAATTCCAAATATGCCTTCTCAGTGGCAAAATTAACATTGACTGATTTAATACCTTTTTCTTTTTTCAGGTGGTCCTCAATTAAAGCCGCACAAGACGCACAATGCATCCCGGAAATTTTTAAGATTGCTTTTTTATTATTCTTTGTAGAATAATTGCTTGTTTCTTCCGTTTCTTCTACTGCTCCATATCCTAATTTTTCAATAATTTCCTGAATTCTATCCCCAGTAATCTTAATCGGATTAAATTCCAAATATGCCTTCTCAGTGGCTAAATTAACATTAATTAATTTTATGCCGTCCTCTTTTTTTAACGTGTGTTCAATAATGGCCGAACAGGAAGCACAATGCATCCCGGAAATTTTTAAGATTGTTTTCTGCATTTTTTTAAATTTACCATTTAGGAATTTTCTTTTTTTCCTTCCCTATTTAAACAATAATTTATTTGCCAATATCTCTCCTTTAATTGTTATAATATGCTCTTTAAAAGGAATACTCATACCTGAAGCCTTCAAAGCACTTTCAACCGCAAATGTAAGCCCCGAACAACAAGGAACCTCCATCCTCACAACTTCAACGCTTTTAATATCAGAATGCCTGAAAATTTCAGTTAATTTTTCAATATAATATATAACGTCATTAAATTTCGGGCAGCCGATAACAATAATTTTACCCCTGATAAAATCCCTGTGTAAATCACCGTAAGCAAAAGCAGAGCAATCCGCAGCAACCAGAAGAGAAGCATTATTGAAATACGATGCCTTCGGGTTAACAAGATTTAGTTTAATAGGCCAATTTGAAAGCTCAGACACTCTTGCAGAGCAAAGAATATTTTCATCTTTTTCTTTGGTTTTCTCCCAATGCACTGCTGCAGAAGGGCATGCTCCTGATTTATGTTTTAAGCATTCTATCTCTAAAAGATGCTCTTTTGCCGCTTTCTCATCAAATTCTTCCGCTTCGCGCTCATCAATCATAATCGCATCTTCGGGGCATTTTCCGATGCATGCGCCTAATCCGTCGCAGTATTTTTCGCTTATTAACCTTGCCTTTCCGTTAATTATCTTGATCGCGCCTTCAGCGCAGGCTATAGCACATTTCCCGCAGCCGCTGCATTTTTCTTCATTTATTCTTATTATTTTTCTTTTCTGCATTTTATTAAGCAACTTATTTCATTTTGTATCGTTTGCGGTCTTTTAATTCCTGTAATTTGCCGCTGTTCCGGCCGATGATATTCTGATAGCATCCTATGATTCTTGAGTACCTGTTTATGGGCTTACTTTGATTTTTTAGGAATTTTATTTATCGCGTGTTTTGTTATTTCAATGTTCACTTTTGTATTTTTTACACCCCTGCCCCACATTTTTCAGTCCATTCTTTTTCTCTATACCGAATACGACAAACAGGACATTGATATAGACGCATTTCTTCTTCAAAGGTTTTTTTACTGTTTTGTTTCTTCTGCTGTTTTATATCCTAACCCCCCAATAATTTTTTGAATTTTGGTAATGCTTGTCTCATTCGGATCAAATTCTATATGTGCTTTTTCTGCAGCAAGATCAACATTAACCGATTTAATACCTTTCTAGCATATCGTTTCAATAAAACATTTACAAATGCTATACTAAGTTGAATAGGTATTGTGATTTTATAAGCGATTGTCAAGATTTTTATGAAACGTTATACTATTCTTTAAGTGTGTATTCAATTAATGCAACACAAGATGTGCAGTGCATTACCGAAATTATTAAGGTTAGTTTTTGATTCATTTTTATAAAATCTGTATCTTTATCTTCCTCCACAACATCCTCAGGAATATGGAGTTGCTGCTGTGATTTCTTCTTGTGAAGCGATTCCACTTTCAGTAACAATAAAACTTCCCTTTAACATCCCCATACTGCAACTAAAGCTAATCGTTCCTGTTTTATCAGGAGTAAATTCAATAACATCATTAATTCCCTGTTTTAATTTGACATCCATACTATATGCATTCATTATTATTTCGTTATTGCATGGTGTCAATTCAGTTACATTAATTTTCCATTTAACAGGAATTCCCTTCTTTACTACAAAAGAGTTGGGATGATAACCCTGAGAATCCATGTCCATATTAACCGTTTGAACTCCGTTTTCTATTTTGACAGAAGAATTTGAAGTATCTATTCCAATAATTCTATCTTTAATGGAATCTAATGTTAACGGGCTTCCCATCAAAGTCAAACCAGTATTAAGCATTATTATTCCTAAAATTAATACGATTATTGCAGATAATTTTAATATTTTTTCCGTTGTTTTGCGGCTTATCGCTGTTGCAAAACTTCCTAATATAAGCATAACTGGTAAAGTTCCTATGCCAAAAACAGCCATACTTATTGCTCCCGAAACAAAACTTCCTATTCCGGCAGCATAAATATACATTGCCTGTAATGGCCCGCACGCTATAAACAAGCCATTTAATAGACCTATTACAAGAGGACTTAAATAATACCCCTTATACTTGTTTGCTTCACCAGTAATATTATGGATAAATTTAGGATTAAACTGAAACCTTCTGAAAAATTTAATTCCAAGCATGCCCAATGCATAAAATATTATGAATATGCCAGACAGAATAGCAACCCAGCTTCTTAATTCAATTGAGAAAGTAAATATTCCTCCTATTAATCCAAAGATGCCTCCAATAATAGTATAAGAAATAACCTTACCCCCACCATAAACTAAATGTTGGCTAAAACCTTTATGCCCGATTAATGCGTTTTTAACAGTATATGAAACAACAAAGCCACCACACATAGCCATACAATGGAATCCTGTTAATAGTCCTGCAATAAATAATAATGCCAAACTTACATTCTCGCCCATTTGAGGAAGATTGACCTCCGGTAACTCTATATTTTTAAACACAAAAAAATAAAGAACAGCTGCAAAAATTATGATAAACCCAAGCAAAATATAAAGGATAATTTTATTATAGATACTCTTCTTTTTACTTATCTTATCTTTTTTATTTTTCTCATTTTCTTCTTTTTCATCTACAACCTCATATCCTAATGTTTTTATCTCATTTTTTATTTCGTTTTCTGAAATTATATTTGAATCAAAATCTATTTCAACTGTTTCTTTTGGATAGCTTGCAGAAACATTATTGACTTTACTTTTTAATCCGACTTCAATTAACTGAGCACATGAATTGCAGTGCATTCCTTTTATCTTAAATACTTTTTGCATTTAATCCCTTATAATTATCTATTGAATAATTTTGTAACCTCTAATATTTCTTTTACCATTTCCTGCTTTCTTTTTTCATTTTTTGATGCCATAGCAGATTTAAAACAGGTGTTGAGATGATTTTCCATCAACATTTGATGGGCAGATCTCAAAAGTCCTATTACTGCTAAATTTTGCTGCATAATATCAATACAATATTCGTTGGCTTCAACCATTTCCATGATTTTAGATATAGAACTTTGGGCCTTTTTAAAATTGACAAGGGTTTTTCTTTTTCCGGATGTATTCTTTAAATTTTTGGTCGCCATATTTTTTAAAATTAATATTTGTCTATTTATTAATACCCATACCATAGGTATAGGTAGGTTGTATTAAATTATGAAAAGGAGATTAAATACTTTAATAAAATCCTGTAAAATAGTATAAAATTCCTGCTGCAATTGTGACGCCCCTTAATTAATCTTGAATTTATGCCCCGATATTTATTTTATCAACAATTGTCTGACATTTCTACGACTTCCACAAACCGTGAATATTACAATATATCCTTGCTATAATGTCCTTTGCTTTTATCTCAAAGTCCGCTTCGGGTTTTCCTGCAGGAGTTAAATTTTTCCTATAAATTTTTCCGTCTGCAATAATTTCAATAAATTCAACGTAGTGTTTTTCCTCCATTGGATGCGGAATTGAACCAACCTTAACTTTTATTCCTGTTTCTGTTTTTTCAATCACTGGCACATGTTTCTCTTTACCGGCATCTTCTGTTTTTTCTTTAAGCAATTCCATCGGCTGACCACAGCAAACTAACTTTCCTGCCCCCTCATGTAAAACTTCAACAATATTTCCGCAAATGTTGCACTTGTAAATTTGTTTTTGTTCTGTCATTTTATTTAATCTTAATTAAAATTATTTTTACTTTTAAATTTTTAATGCATTTT
>MTER01000054.1 GCA_002083985.1 Candidatus Altarchaeales archaeon A3 | reverse complement strand
AAAAATCTATAATAATGATGGTTTGGTTTTAAGTATGCACTTCTCAGAAGGAAATGGAACTTTTGTTAAAGATTCTTCAGGAAGAAATAATGATGGGATTTTAAATGTTGGAGGTGGAGATAATGCAGGTAGCAAATGGGTTGAGGGATATAATGGAATTGGAAATGGATTAAGATTTGATGGGGTGAATGATTATGTTGATGCGGGAGATATTAATGCTCCCATAGAAGGAAAAAATGATTTTACTATATCATGGTGGGAAAACCCAAAAGACATGATAAATTTCAGGGCGGTGATGGGGACACATAGAGGTTCAAGTTATGTTTGTGGGTGGGATATTGTGTTTGATTCTCTTTCAAATATTTATTTTGTTGCCGATAATGTTGCGGGAGATCCTTGGGGAATAGTTTACAGTTTGAATGTTGGTAGTATTGTAGGAAATTGGACGATGTTTACCTTGACCCGTTCAGGCAATCATTTTCAGTTTTATAAGAATGGAGTTGCTATTGGGACAGGAATGGATAATGGTCTTACGATTTGTAATGGAGCATATAATTTACAAATCGGAGTTAGCGGAAATGAAAGGTATTTCAACGGCTCCATAGACGAAGACGAAGTCCGCATCTATAATCGTTCTTTAAGTGCAGAAGAGATCAGAGAGCATTACTTAGCAGGAAAAGCCCGTCTTGATTATCAAGATTTAAGATTTGTTTATTATAATATAAGCGATGGAAGCAATGAGAATGGAACAGAAATTCCATATTGGTTTGAAAATGATAAAAATATTTGGGTTAAAGTTCCTGAAATTCCTGGAAATTCAACAATGAGGATATGGGCATATTATGGGAATAATAATGCAACAACTAAAAGCAATCCTGAAAGTACATTTATCATATATGACGATTTTCTTGGCAGTACATTGAATGAAAGCAAATGGAGAAATGCAGGAAATGCTGGTTCAGCTACTGTTTCTAATGGAATTCTAACCGTTACTGCAGGCGGTGTTGGCTCAAGAGCAGTAGGCCAAAGAATCAATCTTTCTATGGGATTACAGGCGAAGTTTAGACAACAATTTACCGGATCCAGAACTCACTATGAAGCACATGTATTTGGGTTTTCAAGAATGAATCAAGCCAATGAATTTGCCGCTTGGTGGACATCGCTTGGGTGCAGAGGTCACTGTTTTGAGATTGCTGAAGAGGCTGCTGTTTATCAGTATAAGTCATGCGATGATGGCTGGTGTTCTGAATCTAGTAGAGGGTTATATATTGCCAATGGTCAGGGCATAACTGGAGGAGGAAATATTCAACCTGATTCAAATTGGCATACTTATCTTTTAAGTTACTGCATGGGAAATCTGAACCTATATCAAGACGGCGTTTTATGGCAAAATCTTACCTCTACTTCTACCATTCCTACTATGCCAATGGGAGTAATGTTTGGCGAATATAATGATCATTCCACTCGTGATGCTTACAATAATGTAGATTGGGTCTTTGTTGCTAAATACGCCCTTCCAGAGCCTATTGCTACAGCAGGAATTCCGCCTTGTATTTCTTTAGGGGCATCTGAAAAAGGGAATTATGTTTTATCAGGAACAGCAGCAACAGATTATTATAGTTTTGATACTGGATTGGATAGGATTCCTGAATGGCAGGGAGAAATTTCAGAAACAAAAGAAATTAAATTCAGGGATATATTAAATTCCTGGGCTATGGCATGTGATTGCAGTGGTTGTGTAAGTGAAACAGATGCAAGTGGAATTGCTTATTGTAGAGTTCCTGTAAATATAAGTTCAAGAGATGGAACCTGTTTAATTGTTCACGACATAGATATTGAGACAATTACAAATCCATGTTCTATTGAAATTTATGCAGATACAAAGAATTCAGCATGTAATTCAACATTGACTAATAATGCTTTTGCAAGTAACTGGACTTCATTAAACATAATAAGAAGTGCATTAGCGGAGACATCTGTAAATTGCTCTGAAGTTTCAGTAAGTAAGAATATTGAAGATCCTGGTGAAGGAGCAAGATGTAATGAAATTTTGAATTATACGATAAGAATAATGAAAAATACAAATAAGACTCTTTCAAATATTCGTGTTGCTGATACGCTGCCGGGGGAAGTTACATTTGTTGGCTGCGGGCCTATAAATTGTAATTATGAGGATAATAATCGCAATGTTATTTTTACAATGAATAATATGGGTGCTGATACAGAATTATGGATTGCTGTAAAGGTTACTAACAACAGTTATTATTGGGGGAGTAACATTACAAACATTGCGTACATAAATTACACGCTTAATAGTGTGGTTTATAATAAAATTGTAAACTACACTACTGCAATTAAATGCTCAAATTTGACATTACAAAAAACAGCGGACTCTGAAAAAGTTTATATCGGGGATGATCTTGAATATGAACTTACAGTGAGTAATACCGGAAATGGTCAAAGCAGATACTTAGAAATAACAGATACTTTACCCTACGAAGTTGAATTCATAAACTTTACAAAGAATAACTGCGACTTTAATTGTACATTTACATCTGAAAACAGAGCTGTTAAATGCACGAAGGAAAGGTTAACAGATAATCGTTACTGCGAAATATCCTTCAAGGTGAATGTTACGGGCAATAAAGAAAATATAACAAACATCGCGTGTATCCGTGAAAACAACAAAGAAGTGATGTGTAGTAATGTAACAACAAATGTTGTGCAGCATGGAGATTTTTACATAATAAAAAATGTAAATAACAAAAATTGCTTTAATAATGGTGATGATGTAAACTTCACGATAGTCGTTGAAAATAATGGAAGTGTAGATATTGAAAATCTGGTTGTTGAGGATATTTTGCCTGCAGGGCTTTCATATATTGGCGGTGATTTCAGTTGGGATAATGGTGCACTTAGATATCATCATGATGGAATCTTGGGAAGTGGTCTTACAATTCTTAAAGTAAATTGCAAAGTGAACACCTCGGAAAAAGGAGTTATATTGACAAATAATGTAAATGCGCATGGTAAAAATACTTTCATAAAAAACCATTCAATAAATATCAGGACATGCTTTGAAGAAAATGTTTGTCTTTTGCCAATAGTTGTTCAGGGATATGTAAGTAAGGAGGAGACTATGGTTAAAAACGCAAATGTTAGTGCATATCGCGGAAACAATCTTATTACCTCGGTTTTAACATCTGATACAGGAGCATATACTTTAGTTCTTGAACATTTCATCAATACCACCGAAAATGCAACAATAACAATAATTGCAAGAGATGAGTATGGAGTTGAATCTGCAGCAGCAGTTGAGGTTCATTGCGGATGCGGCTTTAATTATGTAAATATATCATTGCCATTATATACTGCCACATTTGGAAATAACTGCATGCTATTTTCAGTTCCCGTACAACCTGTCAATGAATCAATTAACAGTGTTCTCGGAAGTTTAGATTATGAAGGGGTTTTTGCTTATGGCAATGGATGGAATTATTCAATATCTTTTGGGGGCTCTCGTTGGGGAACACTTTCAACAATAAACCTGTTGAAAGGATATTGGATGAAGTTAAGCAATTCTCCTCAAAGCATTAAAGTAAATGGGATTGTTGCAAGCAATGGAACATGGAATCTGAATCCGGGATGGAATCTTGTCGGATGGCCGCTTCTTGAATCAAGGAACATAAGTTCTATAAACATACCGGGGGATGTCGAAATTTATACATTCGGAAATAATAATATCTGGGAATTCTATGATTCCCGAATACAGAATAACAGCCTGACAAAATTCGAACCATGGAAGGGATACTGGATAAAACTGAATGTAAATTCGCCAATAGCGGTTGACATACAATAATATGAAAGGGTATATGTATATGGTGTGGATGTTATTTATTTTTTTATTAAATTCATCCGCATCTCCTCCCTGCGAAGATATTTGTGCATTTCCAACGCCAATAACAGGAATTGTTAAGTATGAGAATGGCACTCCGGTTCAAAATGCAAATGTTGAATTGTATGTGAATGGTTCAAAAACACATGAGATTATAACAGGAAGCAACGGGTTTTATAAATTTGTTCCTATGCTTCCAACAAATGGTGTTCTACCTGTTGAGGTGAAAGTAAATGCCGGAGGAATAAATTATTCATATATTTCAACAATATCCTGTTGCGGCGTGAGTAAAGAAATAGATATTATTGTCAGCGAAAAAAATATGTCTAAGATTAGCGGAATTTTAAAATATCAAAACGGATCACCGGTCAAAAATGCAACTATTGAGATATATATTGATAATTCATATTATAAATCCGCAACTACAAATGAATACGGGTCGTTTGAAATTAAGTTAGTCAGCAATAAAACGCATGAAATAACGATTGAAACAACAATAAATGGAAAAAAATATTCTAGTAAAACAACAGCAGCAGGAAATTCAGTAATAAATTTTAATATAGAAATTAATGAAAGCATCGATGAAAAAAATACAGAAAAAAATACAAATACAAAAACTTATGAAACATCCGGGGGAGGTGGTGCTTTTGGTGGTGGTGCTGGTGGCGTAATTTCTGAATTGCCTTGTTTTGAATGTAAATCTTCAACAATTGTTTTTGGAACAATAAAATATGTTGATGGCATGGGGATTGAAAATGTAAGCCTTAAAATCTATTTAAATAATATATTATTCAGCAATCTTTCTACCAATAACGAAGGAGCATATCTGCTTTCAGTTGAAAAAGGCTTGTGTAAAAATTTAAAACAAGAAATTGATGTTGAGGCAGTTATCAATAACAAAATTTATGCAAACAAGTCAACAATTTCATGCGGAACAAGGGAAAATATAAACATCACAATCCCTGTTGAAGTTTGCAAATTAAAAACAGAAGTTAAAGGCGAGATAAAATATAAAAATAACTCTCCTGTTGAAAATATAATTATCACTATTTATCTTGATGAGACATATATAGGATCAATAAACAGTGATGCATCAGGCATATATTCCTTAAATTTGGATAAAATTTACACACATATAACACATACTGTTGAAATAATGGCACAGATAAAAAACAAATCATATTCTAAAAAAGATGCTATTTCATGCGGCGATACAAAAACAATAAATATCGGTAACATTGAAACAATTGAAAGTATTAACAACATAGAAGTCTATAAAGAAATTTCAAACAATACAAATAAAGACATACATGAAGAACAAAAATCCAAATTACATGAGAATGAAATTTTAATACCAATAATTGTGATATTATTACTTCTTGGAGTTGTGATAATTTATATAGTTATAAAGAGAAGATAATTTTTTGGTAGTGATGAACATGTACGGTTGAATGTCAATATCCATATGCTCAACACTCTTAGTAGTCAAATAATATAGTGATTAAGGTTATAATACGAAAGCATCGGGTGTTGAGCGTGATGTTATTGTGTGAGTGCTTCGTCAAGTATTGCTATTCTGACAGGAATACCGTATGATGCCTGCTTGAAGTATAATGCTTGAGGTGTTTTGTCTATGTTTTTGTCTATTTCATTTATTCTAGGCAGGGGGTGCATTACAAGTGTTTTTTCATCAAGTATTTCTTTTGTTGTCCTGTATGTGTTTTTAACTTTCTCGTATTCCTGTATGTCAGGAAATCTTTCTTTCTGTATTCGTGTCACATAGATTATATCATATCCGTTGTCAACGAAATTTTTTTCTTTAATTTTTATCCCTTTTTTCTTTATTTTTTCTATTATCTGTGCAGGCATTTTAAGTTCTCCCGGCGATATAAATGTTAAGTCATTATCAAACATTACAAGGGCGTATGCTAGTGAGTGCACTGTTCGGCCGTATTTTAAATCTCCTACAATCGCAATGTCCAGTCCTGTGATTTTACCATATGATTTTTTTATTGTATATAAATCAAGAAGGCTTTGTGTTGGGTGCTGGTTGCTTCCATCTCCTGCATTTATTACAGGGTGTTCAGCGATCTCTGCAGCCAGCCTTGCTGAGCCTTCTTTAGGATGTCTTATCACAATAATATCACAGTATGAATCCATTACATGTACAGTATCAGATAAGCTTTCTCCTTTCACAATTGATGAAGTTTCTTTAGTGAAGTCAACACATCTTCCATTCAGTCTTTCCATTGCTGATGCAAAACTTGCTTTGTTCTTGTGCTGGGCTCGAAAAACAAATTTATAAGTATTTTATTTTTATGCTTATTGTATTTCTTCCTTTCTCTTAAAATTTCTTCCATTTACTCTGACTTCACAAGGATTCTGTTTATTTCTTCTATGCTAAGGGACTGTAAAAAAATAACTTGGACATCTAAAGAATTTTTAATATAAAAGATTATATAATTATTATATAATTATTTTTAATATATTAAATATGTT
>MTER01000053.1 GCA_002083985.1 Candidatus Altarchaeales archaeon A3 | reverse complement strand
TAGACCCGTTGCGAAATAACTTAAACTTATAAATCCTCATTTTTTCATTCATTTCAATTTATTAATTCATATTAAGCGATTAAGAACTTATTACATGATAATTCCACAACCCGCATGAGATTTCCATAACTTTATCCTCAATATCCTTAATTTTATTTCTCAAAATATTTGAGACAATTCCAAATCTCTTAACTCCTCCAATTGCATGTTCTACTTTTACCCTAATCCCACTTATCAATTTGTTTAGATGCTTTTCGTATTGTGTTAACTCTTTACCTTTTGGTTTTTTCTTAGGTATTATTACATTTAACCATGGAAAATCTTTTTCAATTCCTATATAGGCGGGATCTCCCCAGAATCTAAAATCACCCGGTAATGGTGGTGTGTCTGGAGGAGGTATAGGAGGAGGTTCTGTTGGAAATTCATCTGTAAACGTTCCATAATCGTGTTTTTTACCTACCACCGTTGGGCCCAAATAACGAATTTCTTTGTTTTCATCGCAAATAATCGTATTCTTTTTCGTGTGGCGTTTTTTCTTCCCGGAATAATTTTCTTTTTGTTTGTGCTTATTTTTTGGTCTTTGAATTTGTCTTTCGGTTGCGTCTATGAATAAATCATGAACAACAGGAAATATTTCAAAAAGCTCCTCTGTTGTATGTATCTGTCTTTTAGGGAGAACCATTGCATCCTTAAGAATCCCATTAAGTACAGGGATTAATTTGTGAACATTTCTACAGGCGTTTGATCTATCTAAACCAAACATTAAACCTATAACATCAAAGGTGGGATAACACTTGAAATAAAATAGAATGTAAAACAATTTATCTGCCGCAGTTTCCAGATTTCCTATCCTGCCCCCGCCTGGCTGTCTCTCTCTTTTACCTTTCTTTATGTCTTTTTCATATTGTTTTTGTTTTTCTTTTTTTAATTTTTTTTCAAATTTTTCCTCCAATTCTTGAAATTCGCTGACAGACATTCCGGTTACACCTTTCATCAACCTATCACTTCGTAAAGCTCGTTGGACATTCATTTTTTAATATTCTTATATTGCTTCTTAATTGATACTTGAAGATAATAAAACAAAGAATTTAAAATAAGAAAGAGCAGAAAAATTTAGTAATTTAAGAGCAGATGTTCTTAATTCGCTATGTAAATTTCCTACAAATTTCCCGCAAATATCACAAATTCCCGCAAACATTATGAAAATTTAAAAATTTATTCGTTCCGTTTCAAATTTGTTGTCCTCGAATTTCAATATTACACAGCCCCTTTTTAACTCCCCGACATTCACAATTCTCGTTTTTCCGATGAAGTCCTCTTCCCCGTAACATTCATGAACATGCGAACAGAAATTTATTTCCGGCTGAAATTCCTCTATGAGCTTTCTTATTGCAGTGCTTCCGACATGTCTTCCGTTAGTAAAATCGCAGTTTATATTAAAAGGCGGACAATGTGTCAGTAAAATTTTTCTGTCTGATTTTGCTCCCTCAAACAATTTCTTTAATGTCTTATAAATTTCATCCTCGTTGTATTCAAAAATTGTATTAAACGGAGTTATATTTGAGCCGCCGAAAAAGATGAAATCCGCATCTATTCCAGCCACATTTCCGGTTTTATTGTGATAATTTGCTTTAAATTGAGCAAAAATTTTTAAAATTTCCCTGCCGTCGCAATTCCCGGGAATTGCATAAATTTTTCTATGAAGCGTTAGCATAGTCAAAAAATTTTCAACATTTTCCAAACTTCCAAGACATCCGTGCTTTGCAAAATCGCCTAAAATAAATATATCAGAAATTCCTCTTTCTTCTGCAATCTGCGAAATTTTTTCGCTGTCAAAATTTCCGTGAATATCTGCAATTATATTCACAGATACAATATTGTCCAATTTAAACTTTGCTGGCAAAATTTCCGTGAATATCAGCGAATATATTTCCATACAACATTGTACGCTTTAAACCTACAACTTAATTAAACTTAAATAAATTTAGTCAGATTTTAAAATTTAAGTTCCTTCTTCCCATGAATTTAAATATTTAATCTGCTCATCTGTAAGTTTGTCAATTTCAATATTCAGGGTTTTTAACTTCAGAATAGCAACTCTTTTATCAATTTCCATGGGCATATCATGAACTTTTACATCAAGTTTATGCTCTGCAATATACTTGACTGCCAGTGCCTGATTTGCAAACGACATGTCCATAACCTCGCTTGGATGTCCTTCTGCCGCTGCTAAATTTACCAATCGTCCTTCGGCAAGCAGATAAATTTTTCTACCGTTCTTTAAGGTATATTTGACCGTATTATCCCTTATTTCTTTCTTGCTCTTGGATAATGACTCAATTGCTTTTACATCTATTTCGCAGTTAAAGTGTCCTGAATTTGACAGTATTGCTCCGTCTTTCATATTTGCAATATGCTCCTTTTGGATAACATTAAGATTTCCAGTGGCAGTTATAAATATATCTCCGATCTTTGCAGCTTCATCCATTTTCATAACTCTGTATCCGTCCATTACCGCTTCCAGCGATTTTATCACATCTACTTCGGTAACTATAACATTCGCCCCCATTCCATTTGCTCTTGTTGCTATACCTCTTCCGCACCATCCATAACCACAAACAACAACATTCTTGCCTGCAATCAGGACAGATGTCGCTCTTAAAATACCGTCTATTGTGGATTGTCCAGTTCCATACCTATTATCAAAAAAGTGTTTTGTCATCGCATTATTTACTGCGAGCATAGGGTATTTTAATGCCTTATCTTTTTCCATTGCATTTAGTCGTATTATTCCTGTTGTTGTTTCCTCGCATCCACCTTTAATTTTTTGGATTAATTCGGGTCTTTCTTTATGAATTACTGTTACAAGGTCGCATCCGTCATCAACAGTAATGTCCGGTTTATGGTCAAGAACATTACCTATACATTCGTAATATTCTTCTGTTGATAAGCCCCTCCACGCATAAACATTAACTCCTTCACTTGCCAATGCCGCTGCAACATCATCATGTGTTGAAAGGGGATTACAGCCAGCGATGGCAACCTTTGCACCACCAGCAATTAATGTTTTAACAAGAACTGCTGTTTCCTTTGTCACATGTAAAGCAAATCCGACAGTTATGCCTTTTAAAGGTTTCTTTTCTTCAAATTCCTTTTTTATTTCCATCAGAACAGGCATGTGATCTTCTGCCCATTCAATCATATTCTTTCCGTTTTCTGCTAAATTTATATCCTTTACTTTATATCCTTTCGACATTTTTTAAATTTTGTTAAATTTTTATTATATGAAATTTTATTAATTCGGATGAAATTTTGAATATGCCAAATAAAGAGTGGAGGTTATTCTTGATTTTTTGACGGCTACGAGTGATTTGTCTCTTAATATTGAGCAAGTTCGAAATTTTATTAAATTTATGACTTACGCAAAAGCAATATAAATTTTTAGTTTTTAAATTTTTTTACAATACGAACTGCGTAAGTCCTAAAATTTTTAAATTTGTCCCTCTACCGCGAGCGTCTGTTATCATTTTTTTATCTAACAGCGGTTATAGTGAGGGTCTTATTTTTGTTCCCCTGATTTAACACCTGCTACCATCTGAAAACATTTATTTTGTTTCAATCCGCAAGTTGACCTAATCAAGGGAGAGATTTAAAATTAAAATTTAAGATAATTAAGGTTTAAACAATTAAAATTTCAAACAATTTATATTTTAGATATTTAGTTTGGTAATCTAATTTATTTATGGAATATATCAGCTCGTGACCTTTTCGGCGAGCAGATATGCGAAAGATGCAAAAAATGTGCATATCTCCAAAACAAGAGGTACACTGCACCTGGATGGCCTGTAGGAATAAAATAAATAATTTTAGTATGACTACTTGGTGGCAGGTCGCAGAACAAAATTTTAATAGGAATAAAATAATAAATTTAATATTACAATTTAAATTAGTTATTAAATTTTAATAAATTTAATCAGTAATAAATTTTAGAGAAAATGGAATATATGTACGGGGCGTTATTATTGCATAGTGCGGGACAGCCAATAAACGAAGAAAATCTGACAAATGTATTGAACGGAGCAAAGGTAAAAGTAAATGATGCGATGATTAAGGCGATTGTGACATCACTTGAGGGAGTGAATATAGAAGATGTACTTAAAAATGCTGCCTCACAGGTAGTCGCACAGCCAGCACAAGTGGCACAGCCGGCACATGCACAAAAAACTGAAAAGAAGGAAGAAAAAGAGGAAGAAAAAGCCAGTGAAGAGGATGCAGCTGCAGGATTATCATCACTATTCGGTTAAAATTAAAGGCGTGCATATCGCGTAATTTGCGTAACTATTTCGTCTTTTAATTTTTTTATTCTTATTTTTACTATTTTTGTTGTTTTACTATTTTTAGTTTTTTATTTGTTTTTATTTGTTTTTAAATTTACATTGTTGTATGCTCAGAGATTTTAAGATCACTTTACCGTTCGTGCATTTTTAAATAAAATGAAAAAAATTTCTGACAGGGTTTGTAAAATAGGTCAGTCCGGAATAAGAAAATTTTTTGACCTCGCCCGGAAGGAAAAGGATATAATTACCCTTGGAATCGGCGAACCGGATTTTGATGTTCCGGAGAAAATTAAGGACAGTGCAATAAGGGCAATAGAAAATTCTTATAACCATTATACTTCCAATTACGGACTTATAGAGTTGAGGGAAAAAATTTCCAAAAAGTTACGCAAGCACAATAAAATTTTTACAGATCCGGAAAAGGAAATTTTAATTACTTCAGGAAGTTCAGAGGGCCTGGATTTGGCATTCAGGGCAATTGTGAATCCAAACGATGAAATTTTAATTTCTTCTCCGAGTTATGTTGCATATATTCCTACGACATTACTTTCCGAAGGTATTCCTGTTGTAGTTCCAGCTTATGAAAAAGATGAATTTAGGTTGCTGCCGGAAGAAATTGAAAAACGAATAACCAAAAGGACAAAGTGCATAGTTCTCGCATCTCCTAATAATCCGACAGGAGCGGTATTAAGAAGAAAGGATATTGAAGAGATTGCAGACATTGCCATAAAGAATGATTTGCTCGTCATAAGTGATGAACTGTATGAATATCTGATTTATGACAATGAGGAACATTTTAGTATTGCATCAATTCCAGAAATGAAAGAAAGAACAATTACGGTTAACGGTTTTTCAAAGGCATATGCGATGACAGGATTGCGGCTTGGCTATGTTGCGGCGAGTGAAGAAATTATAGAAGGTATGATGAAAATACACCAGTATGGAATGCTTTGCGCGCCTTCAATTTCACAATACGCTGCCTTAAAATTTGAGGACTGCGAAAAGGATGTAAAGGCAATGGCTGAAATTTATGAACTGCGGAGAAATTTACTCTACAAGCGACTGAACGAGATTGATGGCATAAGTGCGGTTAAGCCAAAGGGTGCTTTTTATATATTTCCAAATATACAGCAAAGTAAATTATCATCTGAAAATTTTGCAGAACGACTATTAAAGGAGGCAAAGGTTGTTGTAATTCCAGGAAATATATTTGGAAAGGATGGTGAGGGCTATATCAGAATTTCTTATTCCACATCAACCGAAAATATTGAAAAAGCACTGGAACGGATTGAAAAATTTATGGGAAATTTAAGGAAGTAAATTTAAATTTTAAAATTTTAAAATGATAAAAAGATTAGAAGTTAGGAATTTCAAGAGTTTTAAGAAATTAGAACTAAACTTGGATAAATTTAATGTGCTGATTGGAAGTAATGCATCCGGTAAGTCAAATTTTGTTGAAATTTTTCGGTTTTTAAGAGATATACAAAGCTTTGGTTTAAATGATGCAATATCTCTACAAGGAGGTGTTGAATATTTTAGAAATGTAAATATTGGCTCAGAGGAACCGTTTTCGCTAAAAGTTACCTTTGATATTGATAATTCTGAAACTGGGTATTTTGCCAAAGGAAAACTAGGTATAAAAATAAACGAATTAATTTATGAGATATCTATAGATTTCAAAAAGGAAGAATTTAAATTTAAAATTCTCAGAGAAAGAATTATATATGGTTGCAGTTTTATAAATCTTGAACAAAAAAAGAAAAATAAAAAAATAGAAGGAAAAGAAGAACTTGGAAAGGGAAAAATTATTATTTCGTGTGAAAACGAAAAAATAAATTTTGAATTAAATAAACCCGATGAAATAGAGGTATCTAAAGAAGATATACCTATACCGATGGTTTTTTTAGAGAAAGAAAAAATACCCTGTGATGTATCCATGATAGAACGATTTGGTGTGTTTGTTTTTATATTTCATCCCTCCGGCTCCCCATTTGATATTTCTATCTACAACTTTGATCCGAAATTATCTAAGAAAGCCACACCCTATATAGGAAAAACAAAATTAGAAGAAGACGGTTCTAATTTATCTCTTGTCCTTAGAAATGTTCTTCAGGATGAAGTGAAAAAAAAGATGATTCTCAATCTGACAAAAGACATTCTACCCTTCTTGTCTGATATGAAGGTGGAAAAAATTCCTATGGATGAGAAATTAATTCTTAAAACAAAAGAAGAATACAATAAAGGATATTTGCCATCTTTCTCCCTTTCTGACGGGACAATGGATGTTATTGGCTATCTTATTATCCTAAATTCCCATAAAAATCCTAATTCTACACTAATTATTGAAGAACCCGAAAGAAACATTCATCCTTACATTATTTCAAAATTAATAAATCGGATGAAGGAGGCATCTAATGCAAAGCAAATTATTATCTCCACTCATAATCCGGAAATTTTAAAGCATGTAGATATGGAGAATATTCTGTTGGTTTCGCGTGACAAAGACTTTCCACAATCAGCAAACCCAAAGAAAAAAGAGAAGTACAAATCTTTTTAGAAAACGAAATTGGAATTGAAGAACTTTTTGTAAAAAATTTATTAAGATAAAAAATATGACCTCTGCAACTTCTTTGTATTTGTTTGTTGAAGGTGAAGATGACGAAAGATTTTTTAAGAGCATAATAATGCCTAAACTTCAAGAGAGATATAATGTAATAATCCCCATACATTACGCACAAGATAAAAAAGAGAAAACTGACAACTTTATCAAAAGTATAAAATCAATGAAAGCAGATTATGATTATATTTATGTAACTGACATAGATAAAGCACAGTGTATTCCTTCAAAAAAAGAGGAAAAAAGCAAAAAATATTGATAAAGATAAAATAATAGTAGTAATAAAAGAAATAGAAAGCTGGTATCTTGCAGGATTAAATGAAGAAAGTTCTAAAAACTTAAAAATCAAGAATTTTGAAATAACCCATGATATTACCAAAGAAAAATTTAACACTTTAATCAAAAATCCTGATGAGAGAACAAATTTTATGGTGGAAATTTTAAAGCATTTTAATATCAAGACGGCCAAACAAAAAAATCAATCGTTCAAATATTTCGTAACAAAATATAAAATAAATCAAGAATAAATAAAATGGCTCTATTTAATATTATATCGGAAATTTCAAATCCGTTTTTGGACGGGGTTTTTAATTTAATAACTTCTTCGTATTTTTTGATTCCTGTAATGGTGGCAGTGGTCTTACTTATTGAAAAGGATAAAATTAAAAATATTAACATAAGGACAAACATCAAATCTGTAATTCCCGTCATTTTGCCTGTTTTTCTGGCAGTTGTATTAACTGTAATAGCAACAACCGTAATTAAGGAAGTAGTGCAAGAAGACAGGCCGTGCAAAGTAATACAGGATATAAATTTTCCTTTCTGTCAGGATTCAAATTCATTTCCAAGCAGGCATACGGCAATAGCATTTGCCGCTTTGCCATTTTTGGTATATTTAAGAAAATATTTTGTAATACTGCTTATTTATGCAACAATGGTGGGTATCGGGATGATTTATTTGGGGCAGCATTATCCCCATGATGTGCTGGCAGGATTTGTAATGTTTTGGAATCGGATATCTGTTTTTGCTGAAAAGCGAATGGATTGCTGAAAAATGCAGTAAAATTTTAAAAATTTGAGTGTAAATTTTACTGATTATAAGGGATTGCTGTGCTGATTTCTACAACTGTTTAAAGACGAAGCAATCAATTAACTTTGTAATCAATTCTCATAGTATCTAAACTTGTTTAATCTCTCAAAAGAGCATTCTATGTTTGTTATTATGCTTTTTTATTGCCTTTGGCATGTTTTTTCAGGACAATTAACTTATTCAGAGTATCTTTTTATGCCCTAATCATAATTTTATGAACATTTTATGTTGGCACATTAATCAGTTATAAAGAGAAATTTGCTTTACTTTTATTTTTACATTTATCTTTCATGCTTTTAAAAAACAGAAAAATTTTAATTGAATAAATTAACTAAACAAATACCTAAAATTTATAAAATTTTAAAATGGAACCTTTTAGAAAGACCTGCGGATTTGACTTTTACATTTTATGCAGGAAACTCAAAGATGAAATTTCAAACGGACGCATTGAGAAAATTTATTGTATCAAAAGAGAAGAGGGATATGTTATTAAATTCGTGATTCATAAGCAGGACAAGAAAATTTTGCTCATCACAAATACCGCTGCCTTTGTTTATGCCAATACTCTTGTTGAAAATCCGCAGATGCCGTCAACTTATGCGATGGTTTTAAGAAAATATCTTGAGAATAAATTTATATCGGAGGTCTCGCAATGCAACAACGACAAAATTTTGTCCGTAAAGACCGTCAATCACATAATTTATCTTGAATTTTTTGGCAGCGGAAATGTTGTATTATGCGATAACGAGAATAAAATAATAGATGCATTAGTTAAAAGAGAATGGAAAGGCAGGGCAATAAAGCCGGGAGAAATTTATAAATTTCCGGAAAATATGTCAGATGATAAGGCTAAAATATTAAGAATGTTTTTCGGGGCATATTATCCGCTGGTGAATGACATTGAATTTGAGGAAGGCGTTAAAATTTTAGAAAATAAGGAAGGAGAAATTTTGGAAATGTTTAAAAATTTAATTGCGGGCAATTTACGCAGGGATTATGAAAATGAGAAAATAGAGAAGGAACTGAAAAGAATGGAATTTGTTGCCGAACAGCAACTAAAAAGAACCGAAGAACTTGGTGAGGAAGCATTAGCATACATAAAAACAGGCGATGAAATTTATCAAAATTTTAACCTTATTGAGGAAATTTTAGAGAATGCAAAAAATAAAAGACCTGATAGCAGGATAAAAAGGATTGAAGGAACTAATGTTGTTGTCGAAATTTAAAAATCAAAGATTTTATTATTTTCTTATTTTTATAATTAATTTCAGACCTAATTTCTAAACTTAAATTTAGTTAAAATGACACAGCAGGTGATTTTTGTCAGGAAGAGTGACAGAACAGAGGTATTTGACGCGAACAAAATTGCAAATTCACTTTTAAATGTCGGATTACAGGCATCGTTGGCAATAAACATAGCGAATGAAATTTTTGAGGAAATAAAAGATGCAAAAGATACATCAGGGAACTCTGAAACAGAAATTTCAAGCAAAGAAATCAAAGCAAATATATATGAAAAGTTAAAAATAAATGACCTTGGACTTGCAAATAAATATCTCAAAGGAAATATTCCTAAAGTCAGAACTTCCTTATCCACATTTGGGGATTTTGAGGTAAATAAAATTTCAAAATCACTTGCCGAAGAAACAAATATTGATGAAGTAATCGCGAGAAAAATAGCAAAAACAGTTGAAAAACAAATAGGAGGGTTAAATCTTGAATTCGTTACCGCACCGTTAATAAGAGAGATTGTTTGTGTTGAACTGCTTAAAAACGGACTTGAAAGAGAAAGAAAATTATACACACGATTAGGAATGCCTGTTTATGATGTTACTTTTCTTATTGAGCACGGAAGCAAAGAAAATGCGAATTTGCAGTTTAATCCGGAAACCATACATAAACTAATGGCAGACCAGATAAGCAAGGAATATTCGTTGATTAAGGTTTTGCCTTTGGATTTGGCGGATGCACACATGAGGGGGGAAATACATATACACGATTTGGATTATTTTGCACTCAGGCCATTTTGTTTCAGTCATGATATCAGGTTTTTCCTTAAACACGGATTAAAGGTGGATGGCGTAGGAAATCATACCGCTGTTGCGGGACCGTCAAGAAAGCCGGATGTTGCATTTTTGCACGCTGCAAAGGTTCTGGCATCTGCACAGGTTAATTGTGCGGGAGGACAGGGGTTCTCTTATTTTAACACTTTTATGGCACCTTATGTTAGTGGCTTGCCTTATGAAAAAGTTAAACAGTTAGCACAGATGTTTATTTATGAAATGTCAATGATGTATGTGGCGAGAGGCGGTCAGACTGTCTTCAGCAGCATTGATTGTGATATGGAAGTTCCCGAACAGTTTAAAAACATTCCTGCTATTTTGCCAGGGGGAATAGTTAAAGAAAATACAACATATTCTGATTTTGAAGATGAAACCAGGACCTTGTTTAATGCGTTCGTTGATGTCTATCTGCAAGGTGATTTCACAGGCAAAGCGTTCAATTTTCCAAAATTTGAGGTTCAGCTTTATCCAAAGAAAATAGACAAAAACGAGGATATGCTTTTAAAGGTCTCCCAGCTTGCGGCAAAATTCGGAACTCCTTACTACATTATTAACCAGCCATATATGCCATTGTATGCCTGTTATCAGTGCTGTTCTTTTCTTATGCCATTAACAGATGCAAACACAGAAGATGATGTCCGGGACGGAACAATCAGGGGAGGAGGATTGCAGGTTGTAACCATAAATCTCCCACAAATTGCTTACGAAAGTAATCGCAGCGAAAATAAATTTTTTGAAATTTTAAAAGACCGACTGGAAAAGGCAAAGAGAGTGCATCTTTTAAAGCGGGAAATTATAAAGAAAAACCAGAATTTGGGAATGCTGCCTTTTATGTCACAGATAGTTAATGAAAAAGGAGATAAATATTTGGAGGTTGACAGACAAAGTTGTATTATGGGATTGGTTGGAATGAACGAATGTGTTAAATTTATGACTGACTGCGAATTGCATGAAGATGCGGGATGGAAGTTCGGATTGAATGTTATGAGCAAAATGAAAGGTATTGTTGCCGAAATCAGAAAGGAAACAGGACTGATTTTTAGTTTGGCAAGGACACCTGCCGAAAGTTGTTCTTACAGATTGTCGCAGATTGACTATAAGAGATTCCCTGATAAATTTATTGCAAATGGAGAAGGTAATAATTCATATTATACTAATTCTTTTCATATCCGGCCATCGGCAAATGTACCTTTATGGAAACGACTGAATGTTGAGGGATCATTCCATCCATTGACTGACGGAGGGGCAATGAATCATGTGTGGCTCGGGGAGCAAAATCCTGATCCCGAAGGTATTTTATCTCTGACAAAAAAGATCGCCACAAAAACAGCAATCCAGTATATGGCGTTTACAAAGGATTTAACGGTCTGCAGTAACTGTAATTTTGTGGCCGGGGGATTGCATAATAACTGTCCGGGTTGTAATTCCGAAAGTGTTGAATGGTGGAGCCGGATTACGGGCTATTATCAGAATATAAAGGGCTGGAATAAAGGAAAATTAAAAGAACTTCAGGATAGGAGAAGATACGGATTTGAAAACAGTGACATTACAGCGAAGGAAATTTCCTTTACTATGAAAGAAGGCAGTTATGAGGCAAAATTTGAAAAACTGAAGGAAAAGTTGAAATACGATACTTCACTTGATTTTTAAATTTAATTTATTTTTTTATCCTGCTAAAGTATAAAATAAAGGTAATTATAAAAATTATCTGCAATATTGCTGAAAAATTTAATTCGTCTTTTGACCAATTCATCTTTGATGGAGAGGTTGTATGAGTTGCATCTATTTCCGAAAGTAATGAAATTATACCATCGTCTTCTTTTTGCCGATTTTTTACTATCCGTCTGAATAAGTTGCAACAACTTAATATTTTCCGTCATAAATTTATTTTATAACCACTTTTGTCAGTTATTCCTTCTGAAATTTCCTTTTATTTCGCCTGCCGATGTCCTACATAGTAATAGAATGAATATTGTACACACCAAAAACACCTTAAAAATTCCGTAAAAATTTAATTTTGTCATAGTCTTTTTGGTAAATTATTAAAGTATTGTAAATTATTATAAGGTTTTATATATAAATTTAAACAAATAAATTTAAACAAATAAATTTAAACATTTAAACATTCACAATGAATTTCAGGGAGCATTTTTTATTTGGTGTATGTATAGGAATTGCATTTTCAGTTGTCTTTTTGTTTTATGAAGAATTCTCTCTTTTGATTTTCTTACCTTTGCTTTTGGCAATTTTGGGCTCTGTTCTTCCGGATATAGATCATCACGCATCAATTCCTTTCAGGACTTTAAAAGGCATTATATTTCTTTTCTTCTTTTTAAGTTCTTTAGCCCTTATCATTGAGTATAGTGAAATTTTAAATCAGATAACAGAAAGTTTTTCCGCAATTTTTCCTGTTAATGTCAGCAGCGAGATAATAAAATTTTTCATAGTTATTCTAATCGCGATTACGGTTGGAATTTTGTCAGTAATAATGTTAAAAATTATTAAGCCAGCTCACAGAGGAATAACTCACAAAAAGACCACTGGAATATTCATCGGGTTTTTATTATTTCTGTTTTTCTATTTCCTTGTTCAAAATCAAAATTTTTCAGTAATAACAGCAATTTCATTTATTATAGGATTCTTTTCTCATCTGGCACTTGATAAAATTTTATTTAAAATGTGAAATTTATTTGCATTCTTACATACTGTCCGACAATTCAAATTTTTGAACGATCAATCTATTGTAACAATATACCTGTTCAACATATCCGTTAACTTAAGAAAAATAATGTGAGTTGCTCTACTTTTTTCACCATCCAAATTCTTAAAATAACAGAATCTGAATTCTCTTATTTTTCTACTTTAAGTTTTCTTAACTTATATTCTATGTCCATCAGCTCCCTGAGTTCATATTCAAATTCTTTGAAATTTTCAATTCTCTTTTCCGTTATCGGAACAATATTTTTTGGGAGATAAATGGACGCCATACATTGTTTTTCTCGTTAGG
>MTER01000052.1 GCA_002083985.1 Candidatus Altarchaeales archaeon A3 | reverse complement strand
GATATGCACTTGGAATGACGCAATAGCCCTGAAACGGGAAAATTAAATAAAAAAATTTACACATAAAACAAAATGGATTTTAAAACTGGAATATTAGTAATGTTGGTAGGAATAGCAGTGGTTGGGATGATGGCGAGTTCGGTGAGTGCAGATACCTATGTTTATACAGGATGTTCTCATGGTGTCTATGATGACGACTATAGTCAATATAGCTATCCTGTTGTAGCAGAATGTTATTATAATGGTTATGGTTATAGCTCTGCAACTGCTTGGGGAAATATTGTCTCGAAGAATGCTGATAGCAATGGGTGGGGCCAGACATGTGGAGCACACGCAGAAGCAGGAGATGGTTGGACCGATAATGTATATGCATATTGTTAAGGATTAAGAATATACTTTAATAGATAGCAACCAGCCATGACTATTAAAAGACATCTGGAAAGGAATACCTTCTTTTTTTTATTTTTTAATTATTTTATTTAAATCCTTTTAAAATTAAACGAGTTTATTAAACAACAAATTGACTAATCAATTAAATATATATATTGGATTTTTAGTGGCATTTGTATTAATAATAATGGCTGGTATGTACATTACAATATTTAATGATGAAAAACCAACAAAAATTTATGCAAATAATAATACAGATCAGAACAATTCAGGAGATAATTTTTATATAGAAAATACGACAAATACTTCCGCAAATACAACAAATACTTCCGCAAATACAACAAATACTTCCGCAAATACAACAAATACTTCCGCAAATACAACAATATTTGAGAATACAGAAAAAGTAATAACAGTAACAAATAAAGTAAGTAGTTTTGAAAAACTCAAACCCACATCGGATGCTCAATTAAATGTAGGGGAGACCTATATTTATCATCTTTATGATAAACCTTTTTCAGGAAGCGTCATACCTATAACATGTGATCCTGTTGAATTGGATGTTGTAATTCATGTTGATAATATTGAAAAAATAAACGGACTCAATTACTACATACTGCGGTCAGATCGTCATGAATTATACCCTTTGTGTTATGAAACTAAAGATGATGGCAGTGTGAAACAAATATATTTTGGTAAACCTAAAAAACTTGGGGATCGAGATCAACCTAAAAAATATGAAGGATGTGTACTTGGAGTAAATAAAGATGATCCCTCTAACATGTCTCATATTCCTCTCGGAGAGAATAATGCTATGTGTTCTACATCAGCAAATCTGCGAGAAAATTGGATGTTATATTTAAAAGAAGAAACAACATTCATTCAAGAAGCTAATGTGAATCTTGGAGATAGGAACATCATAGATAGACTGGACTATATAGTTGAAGGATTTGAAAAAATAAATAAAATAGAGTGTTTTAAAATTAAAATAATTCGTGTTTCGGGCCCTGATAGAGAACATTTAGAAAAACATAGCGAAGAAGTTTACTATGTAGATAAAGAAAAGAGAATAACGGTCAGATATGAACTATATAGATTTTATCATGGCGGGCGTATTCTTATGCGATGGTCTGAATTAAAAGAAATAAAAAAGCCATATAAATAAAACCCCAAATAACCTTTATATTTGCAACCTTCACCATCATCTAAACTCAAATTCACATCGTAAATCGAATTTTTCGCTCTCATTTTTGGTAACTTCTCAATAAGTTGGGGTAAATAAATTTCATAATTGCTCATTTTATAAAAAACACCCACAAAAAGTGCAAAATAGGTCATATATTTTGTCATTTTCAAAATCATATAGATTTTGAAAATATCTGAGCAACAGCGAGGTTATCTTCCCACAAGTTATTGAGAAGTTACTATCATATCATCAAAATCATGAGTGAAAATACCCATTTAATCAGTGAAGTTGGAAGTAAAGATGCCAATAAAATGGCTGAACGGTTGTTCTTTGCTTTCTGAACGGTCGTTCATAGAGCAATATATTTGCTGTTCAGATATAATTTATTACAATTAAATTTAAATAAATTTAGTAACTATTCGGCCACCCAAAAAATTACGGGTAAAATTTTAATTTTTTCTGTATTTTTTGAAATTTTCACAGGTAAAATTTTGTACCCTCTGAATAGTTACTAAATTTAAATAAAAAAATTGTATTTGTTTATGAATTTTACTGAAAATCTACAAGATTTTCAATCTTTTAAAATTTATGAAATTTTAAAATTACCTCGTCATTTTAAATTTTATTTAAAATATGAGAGCAAAGCGAACTTATATTTGGTTTTGTAGTTGCTTTTTCATATTTTTGACACTTAATTTTTTAAGCAGCTAAACAAATACAAAAAATTTGAACTTACTCAAGATCATAGTGTAAATCACGCGTAACTATCAAAAAAATCACGAGTAATCTCCCCTCTTTGTTGAGCATATTCAAAAATTTAAATAAAAGCAAAATGAGTGGAAAATTTAAATATGGATAGAGTTGTTGCAAATTAAAAATTTTAAAGGTGATTTTAAAATCGCAAAGATTTTAAAATATCCAAACGAAGTGAGGTTAAAACTGATAAAGTTTAAAGGAATTCAAAGGTGAAAAAGTTATTTCGCAACAAGTATAATATTTGCCGGAGTTGTATTGAAGATATTAATAGGCAGAATAATATATACGGGAGCAGTAAATAATGGTGGAAACGGCGTTGGGCATAAATTAAATATAGAAAACGGATTTACACAGATGCATGGAAATGGAAAAATTACAGTACAAGATTTTGGCAGATGTACGGGAAACTACACAAATTGTAGCGGACAATAACAATTGCAAAGTGTTTATGGACTGAAAAAATATATCCTTTGCTGCAGAAGGTATGAATTGTAAAAATTTTTCCGTTGGTAATAATGGATATAAAATCAATGCAAAAAATTTTACATTCTGCGAAGGACAGGGAACCATGAATATTTCGGGAGAACATCTCATAGTATTAGGAGAATAGAATGTTTCTATGAGTGCCAAAGGTGATGGAAGGATTGTTTTACGCGGAAATAATAGAAATAATAAGCCAGACAAAGACAAGAGATGTTGCCGTATGGACAGATGCGGAGACGGGATATGCCAAAAAGTTGTATGTGATGCATGTAATGTTTGTCCGTGTGCAGAAAATGCCACAATATATCCTGCCGATTGTAACATAACAACCTCAACAAATTCAACATAATTTTTATTTTTTTAAATTTTTACTTAAATTTCATTACAAACCAAATTTAATAACAACTAAATTTATAATAACTAAATTTTATTAAAATGGAACCAGTATTTGTTGTAGCAAAAAAGGAATTTTCGGAGAATATGAGTAGTATGAGATTTATGGTCTTGTTTGGAATTTTTGTAGTAATGCTGCTTTTGGCGGCATATCAGGGAGCGCAGGCATATCAGACGGAGTTAAAGTCATATAATGATATGATGACAGGCTATCAGGGTTCGGGTTATTCTGTAAAGGTAGACATGCCAAAGCCATCAATATTGACTGCTTTTAATTATTTAATTTCCGGTGCAAGTGTTGCAATAATCGGTGCAATTATAGGAATCGTTGTGGGCTTTGATGCGGTTTCGGGAGAGCGTGAAAGAGGAACATTAAAATTTTTACTGACTCAGCCGTTATTCAGAGATACTTTAATAAACGGTAAATTTCTTGGTTTTATATCTCTTATTTTTGTCGTTGTTCTGACAAGTTTGATTATCTGCATCGGCGTAATTGGCAGTGCAACAGGTGTCTTTCCCGACGGAGATGATCTGTTGAGGGTTATGCTTTTCGGATTAATTACATTCCTTTATATGCTTGCCTTTGTTGTTATCGGAATGTTTTTCTCAATTTTTCTTAAAGAGAGTGTAAATGCGTTATTGGCGGCGATTGCAATATTCATAGTTGTAAATTTATTAATTTCTCCGATTGCGAGTGCTGTTGCTTCTTTTGTCGCTCCAATTCCGTCATATACCTTTGGAATGCATGGAACGGCAATGCAGCAAGCGTATCAGAACAATTATAATTTGCAGCAGCAAATTTCTTATTTATCACCAAGCGAAAATTTTAGAAATATAAATGAGGTAATCTTAAATCCGTATTTTGAGAACAGGGAAAATATGCAGTTCGGATTCGGACAACGGGTAAAGCATACAATAAGCGACAGTTTAAGCATGGTGTGGGGAAATATTATTGCAATTGTTGTGGCATTAGTTATGTTTTTCATTGCGTCGTATATTTTATTTTTAAGGCAGGATATATCATAAAATTTAAAAAATAAATTTTAAGATAAATTGTAACTACTCACAGGTTAACAAAATTTACTTGTAAAACTTTCAAAAAATAGAAAAAATCAAAAAATTTACCTGTATTTTTGGGGGGAGTAATTACGATAAATTTTAATAAAAGTTTTCAAGATGGCAAATAAAAATATGGTTCAGATAGGGATTTTGACAGGAGTGATTTTAATAATTGCAGGTGGATTTGTAATCCTTAATCCATCATCTCAAAGTGGAGGAAATGGAGGAATATTAGGCGAAGGTGATTTATATATTGAACAAACAGCAAACACAGCGCATTCGTCTATGCCGGAATATAAAGTAACAGAAGAAAATTTAAATCAGAATGCTAATGTTCCGCTTACAGTTGGAAAAAAGTATGAATACAAGACAACCCGGCAAATGACAAGGCAAATGCTTATGTGTAACGGACAACCTGCAAGGGGTGGAGAAAGAGGTGGAGGCGGACCTGGTGGCGAGAATCAAAATCGGGTTAATTCAACAGAAGAACTTCCTGCTGGATGTGAATATGTGAACAGAACATCTACGCAAATTACAGATACTGTGTTTTATGTTGAGAAAACAGAAAAGGTTGAAAATAAGGACTGCTATGCGGTTACTACTTCTACAACAAGAGAAATTTCAGCCGAAGAAAGAAACATGACATCCCGACTATCAGCTCAGCAACAGCAAAGGTTTCAAAATATGAGTCAAAATCAACAGCAAAATACTGTATATTACTATGACAAAGAAACAGGGAAAATAATAGAGGTAACAACAAGGACAGGAAATACCGAATTGACATTTACTGGGGACCTGGCAAATGCCATGCTGAATATTGGAAGAACATTTACAAGAAATTTAATGAATGCTACGCAGATAAATGCTACACGAAACCTGAATATGGGAAGGGGGATGTCTTTGGATGTGCCTGTGTTTAGTCAGTGGATGCTTGCATTAAATGAAAAATTTGTGTGGAGTCAGGTTGTAGATGAGCAAACAAAAGGATACAAAGTGGAAATGACTTATACAGTCACAGATGTTGAAAAAATAAAGAACAGGGACAGCTTTAAGGTTGAAATAACTTTATTAGAAAATAATAAAATAAATACAAAATGGATTGTCTGGATAGATAAAGAAAAAAGAATTTTGGTTAAGATGCAGAGAATAACCGGAGGTATAACAGGCGCAGAAACAAATTTGGTTTCAGAAATGTAAAAAAATAAAAATTTAAAAATAAATTTAAACAAAATGTTAACAGGAAAAATGTTAAAAAATTTAAAGAATACAACTTTAATATTAATTGTTCTGATGGGCTTATTAATATTTAACGGAGTATCGGCGGAAACTGTAAAAATAAACGGAACTGTAAATGACTTATATAATAATCCGGTAGAAAAAGCAGAAGTTAAAATTTATGATTTAATATCTTCAACATGTGGAAATGGAACCTGTCCATTAGCAGTTCAATTTACAGATGCAAATGGATATTTTTGGTTTTCTGTTAATGCTACTGACTATGATAAGACCTACAATATTGCAGTAAAAAAGCAAAATTATGAAACAAAAACGGTCCCAATAACAATAACAAATTTAAATAACAATTTTGCCAATCAGTCATTGAATATTCAAATTAAAGGAATTGCGAATGTTTCGGGAATTTTGATGGATAAAGATAGCGGAATGGCGATTAAAAATGCACGAATAACTATAATGGATAAGGGAACAACAACAAATGAAGGAGGGGAATTTTTGACTGAAAATGTGACAGCTGAAACAACTTCAATAAAAGTTGAACATGATGGTTATGAAACACAAAGTCCTGTTTATGATTTAACTGCCGGAAGAAATTTTATAAAACTACAAATTTCAAAACAATATACAAGCAAGGAATATGCTGTAAGCGTATTTACAAACTATCCTGCTTTGATTTTTGGAACTGATGACATAAAGAAATTTACAGTTAATGTAAAGAATATAGGGAATATGGATGCAACTTATAAATTGGAAATTACCAATATTAACAAAAATTTACAACATCGTATTCTTAACGATAAAGATGAGAGAATACCTAAAATTTTTGTCAGATCAGGAGAGGCAATAAAAATTTTTGTTGAGGTGAAAACCCCTGAAAACATAGCTAAAGGCGAATATAAGTTTAATTTATCGGTTGGAAGTGATGAAGTTAATAATAAAATAACATTAATTGCAGATGTTTCAGGAACGACAGGAAGTTATGGATTTGAACCAAGTTCCGCAGTTAGAGGAAGAACCGTCTCTGCGGGGCAGGAAGTGAAGTTTGAAATTTCAATTCAAAACAATGCGAGCAGTGATATTTATAAATTAAATGCTTCTGTTCCTTATGGATGGAAATATTATATTGCAGATACGCAAGGCAGCGAAATTACAGAAGTTGAAGTTACAAAAGATCATGGCCTAAATATAAATTTTAAAATTACTCCTCCGTCAGATGAAAACGCAGGAATATATGAACTAAACCTGACAATAGAAAGTTCAAAGGGCAAGGAAATAAAAACAGTTTCTTTCAAGGTAACAGTCAGACAGGAAAAGGAAATTTATGAAGTTGAAATTTCATCACCGTACTCAACAAAAAGTGCTGTTGTCGGCGAGGCAATAGAATATTCATTAAGCATACAAAATAAAGGAAGAGCAAAAGACAATTACAATTTAGCTGTTGAAGAACTTCCTGCAGGATGGACATATAAATTTAAGGAAAGTTCAGGGAATTCTCCGCAAATCTCAAGTGCCGAAGTTGATACGGGGGCAACAAAAAGCATCGTTTTACAGATAAATCCGTCTACTGATGCAACAATCGGAGAATATAAATTTAAAATTAATGTTTACGGAAAAGCAAACACAACATTGAATGCAAGTATTTTAATTAGTGGCTCTAATGAAATGAAATTCTCAATCGATAATTCACAGTCAATTCAGATAGAATCCGGGCAGGAAGGAGAGCTGACAATTAAGGTTCAAAATACCGGATTGAGCGAGTTAAGAGATGTTGAACTTGATGTGACAAAGCCAACCGGCTGGGATGTAAGTGTGGTTCCTTCAAAAATTGCCGCCCTGCCTTCGCAAACAACGGGAAAATTTACCTTAAAAATCAAGCCGCCTGTTGATGCGAGTATTTATGATCATAAGGTTATTATAAAGGCAAAATCAGCAGAAGTAGAAACATCTGAAGATCAGATAAGGGTTACTGTTACAAAATCAGCAGGGTCAGGATACCTCGGATATGCAATAATCGGAATTGCTATAATTATTCTGGTGATAATATTTAAGAAGTTCGGAAGAAAATAAAAAAATAATAAATCGTAATCACAACAGGAAAAGTGAAAAACAACATACCTGCCAAAAATTTTGAAGGTACCTATTCTTGTACCAGGGAAGTTCTTGAAAAAGCGCGAAGCACCACATACAGAACAGTAAATTTTATAATGGTTCAGGCGTACTGGAACATCGGCAAAATTATTGTTGAAGACGAGCAAAAAGGCAAAGAAAGAGCAGAGTACGGCGAGGCATTAATCAAAGAAATATCCGTGCGACTTACGAAGGATTACGGCAGAGGTTTTGATGAATCGAACTTAAGAAACATCAGAAAATTTTATTTAACATTTCCAAATTGTGACGCACTGCGTCACGAATTGACATGGACACATTACAGATTATTGTTAAGAGTTGAAAAAAACGATACAAGAAATTTTTACATGATTGAATCAGTAGAGAATAATTGGAGTACCCGGGAACTTGAAAGACAAATCAATTCTCTTTTATATGAACGGATTGCGTTAAGCAGGGATAAAGAGAAAGTAAAGGAATTATCTTTGAAAGGCAATGAAATCCATTCGCCAGAGGATATTATAAAAGATCCGGTTGTCCCTGAATTTCTCGGTTTAAGTAAAAATGAAAAATATCCTGAGAAAGATATCGAGCAGGCACTCATTGACAAATTACGGAAATTTCTGTTAG
>MTER01000051.1 GCA_002083985.1 Candidatus Altarchaeales archaeon A3 | reverse complement strand
TGAAAAAATCGCAGAGAGGTATTTTGAGAAAAGAATTTTAAATGAAGCCGTTCCTGAAGAATGGATACATGCGATTTTAGATTCAAATTCCGCCCGCAAGAAAGGAAAATGCGGAGAAAATAAACTTTTAAATATTTTGAAAAAATATGGTTTTCAGGAAATGAAAACATGGGAGGAGTTTTTTGATACGCAGAAATGTGTAGTTAAGTTTTCAAAAATTTTTAGTGTAACAAATGTCCGAAAAAATTTAAACATTGAATTAGCCACAAAAAAACAAAATAAAAAATTGGACTTGATTATCAAATGCGGTAAAAATATCTTTTTATGCGAAGCAAAACACTTAAACACTTCCGGCGGCGCACAAGATAAACAAATTTCTGAACTAATTGAAATTATTGGTCTGAAAGAAAAAGATAAAAACATATCATACATCGCATTTTTAGATGGAAGTTATTCAAATATTCTTTTAAGTGATGCAAGTGGAGGCGATAAATTGATGGCACAAAAGAAAGATATCGGAGAATGTTTAATTCGCAATCCCGGCAGTTTTTGGGTAAATACAGGGGGTTTTGAATCGTTGATTTTAGATTTAAATCAAATTTAAAACAGGATAAATTTATTGTCGGGCTTGCGGATGACAGCGAGGACAACTATGAAAAAGGTTTCGGCAAGAGCAAATTTAGATCTCGTTAAAAAAGGGGTAAATTTGGGAGATCTGATGAGAGAAGGATGTAAGATTGGCGGAGAAGGTCACAGTATTGCAGCGGGAGCGAGAATTCCAAAGGAAGGGGTTGAGAAATTTATGGAAATTCTGGACGGGGTTGAGTGCCAAATAGAAGTAGGCCACTTATCTTTCTTGTAAATTATTAATTAAATTTTGAATATTATAGGACTTACGCAAAACAGATACGAATTCTTATCTTTTTAAGTCCTTTTACAATGTGAATTGCGTAAGTCCTGACTTTATCAAAATGCAAAATTTCAATTAATAACTAACGCAAATGAAACCCGCATAATGAACAAATGATTGCCGGTTTTGTTTGCATTAATAAAATTTATACTCCCGAAACAAATTTAATATATGGACAAGGACTTTGTTATAGAATATCTGAAAAGGAGAAATTACTGGTGGGGAAGCGGAAAGATAAACGATGAGGACAGAGGAATTGAAAGAGAAAAGTATATAAACGAGATTGAGAATGTGCTGAAATTAGACAGGGTAATCTGCTTATCCGGAATAAGAAGATGTGGAAAAAGCACCCTGATGTTTCAACTTATTGACCGACTGATAAAGAGCAATATTGAGCCAAAAAGAATTGTCTATGCAAAAGCAGATGACCTGATGGGAAAGATTGATTCACTCCATGACATTGTTAATGTTTATCATGAAATAACCGGAATAGATCCAAATGCAAAGGAAATTTTTCTGTTTTTTGACGAAATTCATTTTATGGAGAACTGGCATTTACAGCTAAAATTTTACATTGATGCGAAATTTAAGGGAAAATTTATAGTCAGCGGTTCATCCAAAACATTACTTTATAAAGATGCTTCGGAAAGTTTGGTCGGAAGAATAAGATTCATAAACATTTTTCCGCTGACATTCGGGGAGTTTGTTAAATTTAGCGACAGCAGCATAAATATAAATACAGATTCCATATCTGCAATATCTGCCGAAAGCATAGACGAAATAAAAAAAATTTATTACAACATCATTCCAAAAAAAGAAAAAATTATTTATTTGTTCGGAGAGTACTTAAAAGTTGGAGGATTTCCGGAATGGTTTAAAGTCAAAAATATTACAGAATGGAGAAAAATATTAGTTGAGGATTATCTTTCATTAATTCTTTTTAAGGATATAGTGCACACATTTAGAATAAAAGACCCGTTGCTGTTAGAAAAATTAGTAAAAGAAACAGCAAAATTTTCAACTCAAAGATTTAGTTATGTTTCTTTGTCAAACAGAATGGACGCAAACAGGGAAACAATAAAACTTTACCTTTATTATTTATCTTCTTCATTGCTTGTGTTTATTTCAGATGTTTATTCAAAAAACAAGAAAGCAAGAGAAAGGGCTGAAAAGAAAATTTATTTTTGGGAAGAAGGAATGAGAAGAGCGTTAACACTTGACGATGATGATGCAACGAGTGTGGAAAATATTGTTGCATGGCATCTTATTAAAGAGGGATTTTCAAAAAAGGTATTCTTTGAGTCGTTTTACTGGAAAAACGGATATGAGGTGGATTTTGTGCTTGATGCGGATATATTGCTAGCCGTAGAAGTAAAATACAGGGAAAATCCTTATGATATTAAGGGTGTGCTGGACTTTACTGATAAATTTTCCCTCAAAAAAGGAATTGTGGTAACAAAAGACACAATTGACGAAAAGACCTTTGATATTGGTGGCAGGAAGGTGAAAATTTTATTCATTCCCACATGGCTGTTTTTATTAGCCATTTAACAGGGTTTTCCATACCTTTTTTAACTTCTTTACATCAGTTCCAAAAACAAAAATTTCGCTCAAAAATGTAAAAATTGATGCGGAAAGTGCAGTTGTAAAGAATGGATGCTGAAATTTTAATTTAATTTATTTACATTCATATTTATTTACAAAGTTTGGAAATTTTTATTTATATTTTTATTCATAATTTAGGAATGGAACAAAAAAGAACAGATTTTTAATAATTTTGCACCATGGAACTAACATCAACATATTCAAATACGTTATTAGAAACAATAAGTGTTTTAAATACATTTAGTCTATCTAAATTTGTCTGGAAAAAATACGAAAAATTTGCAATACCAAAAATTGAGGACAGTACAATAAAGATTAGAGGAACCTTTTATTATTTAAACAATTTAAAACCAAAACAGGCGGAACAAGAATTACGAACTTTAAATCAATTTGAACCCTTATTATCTCAGTTAAAACAACAGTTAGAATTAATAGATGATGCAGAATTTTTAAAATTTAAAAAGACCGCTTTGGATTTTTTTACTGCACTGGAAGAGATAACAGATACATTAAATGAGATTACGGATATTCATAGTGCTTATAAAAGATCAATACCTGTTTTAGCAAAGGACTGGGATAGCCCGGAAGATAATCATTGGGATAATTACTAAAATGAATTTTATGCAAATTTCATACAAACAAGGAGATATTATATTTGTGCCATATCCTTATACCGACTTGACCCAAACAAAGAAACGTCCGGTAATTATAATCTCAAAAAATCAAATAAATAAGGAAAACTACATTGTTGCAAAAATTACTTCTGTGATAAGAAATGATGAATTTAGTTTTGTTTTACATGAAAAAGACCTTGACACTAAATTGAACAAACCAAGTGAAGTCAGGACAAATGAAATATTTACAATTCACAAAACACTTGTCATAAAAAAATTTGCCCGGTTGACAAAATCAGTATTAAAAGAACTGACAACAAAAATTCAGGATAACATTTCGACTGAATAATAATAATAATAATAATAATAATAATAATAATAATAATAATAATAATAATAACACACGCATAATATTGTGTTAGTGCAATGCTACTTTTATTGAAAACGATATCTCGCCTAATGCGGGAATACGCTATGATAAAGAAGTAAGTGGCACAGCATCAACACTTGTCTAACATCTGGAAATTCCAAACTTGATCAAAACGCAAAATTTCACAAAATTTAAATTAACAAATCACCTCGCTAATGCTCGGAGATTTCAAAATCTTTGCGATTTTGAAATAACGCAAATGAAAACCGCATAATTTACAAAAACTTGCGGATTCTGTTTGCATAAATAAAAAAGGAATTGTGGTAACAAAAGACACAATTGACGAAAAGACTTTTGATATTAGTGGCAGGAAGGTGAAAATTTTATTCATTCCCGCATGGCTGTTTTTATTAGCCATTTAACGGGGTTTTCCATGCATTTCTTAATTCTTCAATATCTGCATTAATTATTCCACTTGTTGTGTTTCTATTAATTATAAATCGTTTGTCCTTTCTCACAAATCCGATATTAGCAAAATTTATCCCTTTACTCTCATTCATTAAATTTTCAAATTTCTCCTTATTTTCCTCTTTAATACTAACAATAAATCTGCTCGCCGACTCTGAAAATAAAATTTTCTCATTGCTTAATAAACCCTCAACCGGAATATTTGCCAGATTTATTTCAATTCCAACATCCCCTGAAAATGCGCTTTCTGCAAGTGCAACCGCAAGCCCTCCGTCAGAACAGTCATGACACGATTCAGTTAAATTTTGAGCAATTGCTTTGCTGACCTTTTCATAAATTTTTCCTGAAATTTCAAAATTTATTTTTGGGACATTTTTTCCAATAAATCCATGCTCCGCATAAAATTCACCTGCGCCTAATTCATCATTTGTCAATCCGACAATATAAATCAAATCACCTGTATTTTTGAACTCGGCAGTCATTGATTTACTTATACTCTCAATTTTACTTATTGCCGTAACTAACAGTGTCGGAACCCCTGAAATTTTAACAACATTTCCTGATAAATCCTTTCCCGTATAGTCAATTGACATGCTGTCTTTTCCCGAAATTAAAGGCGTCTCATAAGCCAGACAGGCGTCATAAAGTCCTTTACATGCTCTGACAAGCTGTGCTGCCTTAAATTTATCATGAAGCGGAGACGGCCAGCAGAAATTATCAACCAATGAAATGTCTTCAAAATTTCCTCCGCAGCAAATAATATTCCTTATCGCTTCATCAACGGCATTTGTAGCCATCCAGTAGGTATCAATATCGCTAAATTTAGGGCAAATTCCGCATGCTATCACAACACCTTCCTTACTATCAAGCAATGGTTTTATTACTGCACCATCGCTCAACCCGTCTTGGTTTTTTCCCATAATTGGTTTTATTATGCTTCCTCCCTGAACTTCGTGGTCATACTTCCTTATAATACCTTCCTTGCTTGCAATATTAAGCCGCGATAAAATTTTCTTTAAAATTTCTTTAAAATTTTCAACATTTATTTCCTTTTCTTTGTGTTTTTCATCATTCAAATTTCCATCCCATTCCGCTTCTAACTTCATCTTTGGAACGCCTTTGTGCAAAAATTTAATATCTATATCTGCAACAACTTCACCTTCATAAAAAGCGACAAATTTTCCGGTGTTTGTAAATTTACCTACAACTGTTGCTTCAACATCGTATTTTTTTGCCATGTCTAAAAATTTTTGCAGGTTTTCCGGAGATAAGACAACACTCATTCTTTCCTGTGATTCGCTGATTAGAATTTCCCAGGGTTGCAATCCTGCATACTTTAAAGGCACTTTATCAAGCTCAATTTCACATCCGTTGCTTATTTCTGCCAATTCTCCAATTGAACTGCTTAATCCTCCTGCTCCGTTATCGGTAATTGCCATGTAAAGCAAATTATCTCTCGCATCAATTAAAAAGTCAAGCATCTTCTTTTGTGTGAACGGGTCGCCAATCTGCACTGCTGTTGCAGGACTTCCTTCATGAAATTCCTCTGATGAAAATGTTGCCCCGTGAATTCCGTCTTTGCCCACCCTTCCGCCAACCATTACGGCAAAATCACCAGGGTAAATTTCTTTAATGTGTGTAAATTTATTTTTAATTACAGAAGGCAGTATTCCTATTGTTCCGCAAAAGACCAAGGGCTTGCCAAGAAATCTGTCATCAAAGACAATCGCTCCGTTTACAGTCGGAATCCCGCTTTTGTTTCCTCCGTCTTCTATGCCTTTAACAACGCCTTCAAATATCCGTTTGGGATGCAAAATTTTTGCGGGCAATTGCTTGTCATAAAAAGGATTTGCAAAACAGAAAACATCTGTATTCGCTATCGGTTTTGCTCCTAATCCTGCGCCCATAATGTCTCTGTTCACTCCAAGAATTCCAGTTAATGCACCGCCGTAAGGGTCTAATGCGGAGGGGGCATTGTGCGTTTCAACCTTAATTGCGACATTAAAATTTTCATTAAATTTGACAATTCCTGCATTATCGGAAAATACACTAACCAATAAATTTCCTTTCTTTCTCTTTGATATTTTATCTGTTGCACCTGCAATGTATGTTTTGAATAATGAGTTTATAGGATAAGATACGATGATTTCTGTTTTAAGTACAGTAGTAAGTGTATTATATTCAATCTCCGCATTAAAAATTTTATGTTTGCAGTGTTCGCTCCATGTCTGTGCAAGACATTCAATTTCAACATCAGTCGGATTTCTGTTCTGCTTTTTAAAATAATTCTTTATCTTTTTCATTTCTTCCGGATTCAGAGCAAGAACCCTTTCTTTGCTGATTTTCATTAATTCCTCATCGCTGACATTTAAATTTATCTCATCAACTCTAATTTCCTCTTTGAGTATTACTTTTGGTGCTTTGATTTCTCTTAAATCAACTTTCCCGTTTTCAAAAATTTTGCTGTCCTGAATTAATTCGTTTGAAATGTATTTTGAAATTTTCACTGCGTATTCTTTGCTCAAATTTCCTTTAAAGAAATACTGCTTTGAGGTATAGACATCAGCATCTTTTCCTGTTGCATCCCGAATTGCTTCTTTTGCTGTTTTTCCGACATTGTCTGTAACTCCTGGTTTGAAAGAAACCCA
>MTER01000050.1 GCA_002083985.1 Candidatus Altarchaeales archaeon A3 | reverse complement strand
AATCACCTCGCTCTTGCTTATAGATTTCAAAATTTACACAATTTTGAAATAGCAACTTCGCGACATTAAAAATATGAGTCAAATTAATTTGCAACATGTCTATTTTCTAAAAATAAACTCAAAAATTAAGAATATAAAAAATATACTCAATAAAGATTAGAGGTTACTTGTGATTTTTTGACTGTTATGAGTGATTTACTCCTTAATATTGGGCAAGTTCAAGATAAATGCACTTTTACACACATTTACACTGACTTGTTCCTACTTTATCCGTTTATTCAAAGATAAGAATTGTAATTATTTCACTCCAAGCGATTCAACAATATTTGTGCAAATTTCAACAAAAGGCGGAGCATAGAATAAAATGAGCAATGCAATTACTGCAATGAACATTGGAATTACAAATGCAAGTGGTTCTTTAAATTTATCATATTTTACTTCCTTGTGTTCATTATGTTGTTCGTTATGCTCACCATTTTCATCATTACTATGTTTCATTCCTTCTGGCTCAACAAACCACATATTTTTTATCAGTCGCCCATAGTAATAAAGCGAGATAAATGATGTTATTATCATTACAATACCTAAAATTAAAGCAATTATGTTATTTGCCATTGCCTGAACAAACAATTCAACCAAAACCAGAATTTTTGCAGTAAAGCCCCCAAAAGGAACAATTCCTGCAAGTGAAAGCATAAATGCAGCCATGGCAATTGCAGTAATCGGAGCAGTTCGCAACAGACCCTTATAATCATCATAATTTTTAATTTTTCCGTCTGAAACAAAAAGTAAAGCTCCTGCAGCAATAAATGCACCGCCTTTCATAAACGCATGAACAATAATATAATAAATTGCATAAGCAATTCCCAGCGGAGTAAATATTGCTATTGCAGCTAGAATATATCCGACCTGTGCAATTGATGAATATGCAAGCATTCTCCTTACATCCTTTTGTGCCAGAGCCAATACATTTCCAACCACCATTGAAAGTATGGCAAGTATTGCGAGCATTACGCTCAATTCAAATTTAAATAACACCATAAAAACCACCGAAATTTTGAGCAGGGCAACAAATGCCATCTTTTTTGATGCGCCTGCAAGCAAAGCCGATACGGGAGAAGGAGCACCCTGATAAGCATCAGGTGCCCAGAAATGGAAAGGAGCTGCACTCATTTCATACGCTAATCCCAGCATTATAGCCAGAACTCCGATAAATGTTAATAACTTTAAATTTTCATCTTCGCCAAGACATAAAATTCCAATTTGATCAAGCATCAAACTTCCGGTTGAAAAATATATTAATGAAATTCCGAACAACAAAATTGCCGAAAATACGGCCCCGAATAAAAAATACTTTGCCGCGCCTTCTATCCCTTTCTTTGTTTTTTCAGTCGCAACCAGCACATAAGCAGGAATTGCAGCCATTTCCAGCCCTACAAACAATGTCAATAAATCATCTGCAGATGCAACAACCATCATTCCGAGAATTGCGAAAAGTATTAATGCATAATATGCGTCAAAAATTTTAGCGGAAATAAATTTCTCTGTGTATTTTAGCGATGCAATAACTGCCATCAGTCCAACGATGAGAAATATAAATTTAAATACGACTGCAAGCAATCCGACATTATAAAACAGACCTATTCCTTCGGCAATTGTAATTGCTGCTGTGCTATCCGCAGTTGTGTTTATTGGCTGAATTGCAAAAAGTGAAATTAACGAAACAACAATTCCAAGTAAGGCAATATAGCCGGAAATTTTCTTAAATTTAAATCCTGTTAATAATATCAGTATTGCCGCAACAGCAATAACTATCTCCGGAAGTATTAAACTGAGCATTTTAAATTTATTTTTAAGTATTTTTTACAAGTTAAGCATAATAACTAAAAACCCTATTAGCAGGAATAGTAATGCCATCGTTGTTGATGAAGTTATAAATTTATACGCTGATTTGTCAAGTTCTCTTTCAACATCTTCTACATTCTTACATTTAAATTTACTTATGACATAAGCATAAGGAGCAAGAGATAATTTAACTACCCGCTGATAAAATTTAAGAGTAAGTAATGATGTATTTGTAGCAATATTGTGCAAAGTAGTACGTATAAATCTTAAAGTTAAATTTCCTAACTTTCTATAAATCCAATCCGCATCAATACTGATTGTTTGTGTTCCTACTCCATATTTTAAGAACATAAAGAATGCTAGCAGGGCAAACATTAAAAATGCAATCTCTGTACTCACATGTGAAAGGGTATATGGAACAAAATCAACAATATATGGAAGCAAATCGTAAAGAACAAGAGGATATATGCCTATAAAAATACACAGGAAAGCTGCAATACCCATAGCATAAAGCATATTCTTTGGAAGTTTTTGCTCATCGACCCTGATTCCGGAATCCTTGCCAAAGAACGCAAGATATGGTAGTTTTATCCCTACTGACAAAAACGTTCCTGCCGATGCTAAAACAAGCATACTCCATATTAGCAGCATACCTAATTCACCTGCGCCTGTAATAATCATTGATTTACTAACAAATCCGCTGAAAAATGGCACAGATGAGATAGCAAAACCGCCAATCATATATAATACAAAAACAAGCGGCATGGTTTTATATAAACCACCGAGTTCTGTTAATTTGCTTTTCCCGGCCATATATATCACGGCACCTGCACCCATAAATAATAATCCTTTATAAAGTATGTGTGCAAAAGCGTGTGCTGATGCACCATTTAATGCCATTGCAGTTCCAAGACCAACAGCACAGACCATATACCCAACCTGGCTTATTATGTGGTATGATAAAAGCCTTCTTATATCATTTTCAAGTACTGCATAAACAACCCCATAGACCGCCATAATCGCCCCTAAATATATTAAAATTTCGGTCCCTGGAAATCCACGAATTAATACATAGACGGCTGTTTTTGTTGTGAAAACACTAAGAAAAACCGCGCCGGTAATTGACGCTTCAGGGTATGCATCAGTAAGCCATGCATGCAGCGGCGGAACCGCAGCATTAATTATAAAACCCAGAAGTATGAATATTGATGCAAGAGTTAAGTTTCCTCCGGCAACTGCTCCAAGAAACCCAAAGTCAGTTGAGCCGGTTGCTGAATAGTGCATTACAATTCCAATAAATAATAAGGCACCGCCAACATTGTGAACTAAAAGGTATCTTAATCCTGCATGACCTGATTCCTTCCTGCCCCCATACCATATCAGAAATACAGATGACCATGCCATAATCTCCCAGAATATAAATAAAGTTATTAAATCCCCGCAAAATACTGTTCCTATTGCAGATCCGGCATAAAGAAATGCAAATGTTGGTTGCCCTCGTCCTTTTACATGAAGAGCATATAAATTTCCAATAAATGACATAATCACAAAAACAAATCCAAAAATAATACTTAAAGAATCTATTCTGGCGAATGTTAGCGTGAATCCCGCATATTCGATGGTCCAGAATATTCCTTCATATTCTCCAAAATAAATTATAAGCATATCTATAAATGCTAGTAATGGAATCAAAAGTATCCATGCTTTCTGGATTTTGCCGCGTAAAAATGGCACTATAATTGCCCCGATGAGAAATAATATTGCGGGAGGTATAAATTCCATTTTAATTTTATAATTTATCTGAATTATTATTTTTAGTTTTTACACATTCTTTATTTTCATCATTTGCAGAGAAATATCCATTATAATGTTTGCTGTAATAATCCTCCGGAACCATGAGATGAAATAACTTACCGAGCCGTTTTGAGCCAATAAGAAGCAGAGTACAGGCAATAAATCCGAAAATTGCATAAAATGCAGGAATATTTTCAACTGCAAAATTATGGTGGGGATGTGTTGTAAAAAGGACTGTTATATCAATTACAACTGACATAGCAAGTGCTATGTAAAGGTAATGCCATAATCTTTTGCCGCCTGCCCCTGGCTTTTCAAGATACCTTTCAAGTATGTTCTTTTTCCTGTTTTTATCCTGTTCATTGATAATAATATCTTCCATTTTGAATTTTTCTATTTTATTTTAAATTTTCAGCAACAATTTTTGCTAATTCAAAAAAGACTGTTGGATTAATAAATAGCAAAACTGTGAAAAGTGCTGTAATTATTAAAGGAATAACAACTAACGGATAATCCATTTCTCTAATATTGACATTTTCTTCAGGGAATTTTTTAAAGAATGCTTTAAATACTATTGGGAGAAAGACAACCAGATCTAATAAAGAACTTATAAGAATAACTATTAGAAATATTAAATAACCACTTTCAATTATTCCTAGCCCTATATTTAATTTGCTTATTAAGGATAATGTCGGAGGGATACCTGCCATTCCGATACTTCCAACAAAAAATGCAATCATTGTTAATGGCATTTTTTTCCCAATTCCATCCATTTTACTTATTAATTTTTTTCCAGCTACAACAAAAATTGCTCCTGCAACAAAAAACAATGTTATCTTTGCGAAAGAATGACTTGCAATGTGTAATATTCCTCCAAGTATTCCATGGTAATTTGCCATTGCAACACCAAGCATCATAATTGATAATTGATTTACCGTAGAGTAAGCAATTCTTAACTTTAAATTATCTTGCATCATCGCTATTATTATTGAAATAAGGATAGTAATTGATGCGGCAACCCCAAGAATTATATCTAAATTTAATGCGTGCATTAAATTTGGTCCGAAAACATCAAAAACAGTTCGCATGACACAAAACACCCCTGCAACAACAACCGCAACTGCGTGCAATAATGCAGAAACCGGTGTTGGTGCAACCATTGCTGTAGGCAACCATCTATGCAAGGGAAATAGTGCGGCCTTTGTATAACCATACATCAAAAATATAAAAATTACTGTTAATAATATTGGACTTCCCATATTTATAAATCCACCATGCGTAAACTCCAATGTGCCACTTATCCCATAAATTAATAAAATTGCTACAAGCTGCAAAAGAAATGACCCTCCAATCAAATAAATTAAATATTCTGTTCCGCTTCTCATGGATTTAGCATCCCGTTCATGAATAACTAAAGGATATGTGACAATACTTAAAATTTCATAAAAAATAAACAAAGTCAGCAGATTTCCTGAAAATGCAATTCCCAAAGCCGCGAAAATTGATATTGTGAAATAAAAGAAAAATCTTGTTTGAGAATGTTCCTTTAAGCTCCGCATATAGCCAATAGCATAAATATTTGTTACAACCCAAAGAGAAGATGTAATAAGAGCAAAAAACATTCCAAAAGCATCCAGTCTTAAAGTAAAAGTTATACCCTCTGCAAATTTAAACAATGTCAGAGAAATTTTTTCTCCGTCCAATATTGGTGGCAATACCAAAAATGCAACGAACAGAAAGGTTATAATTGTTGCTATGACTGTAATGCCATCTCTTAAATTAGGATTATTCTTAAATAAAGGCAGCATAAATGCCGCTATCAGTGAAGGTAGTAACGCATAAATTAAAATTTCTCCGTTCATATTAGATTAGTTTACTTTTAAATTTTTTAATTTTAGATAACTTTTTGCATCTAACTGAAAATTTTTTGAATTATCATACAAGCTATTTATAAACTCCGCCTGCTGACTACTCCAATCTTTATTATCTGCTGACTTTATCCATTCAACATAAAAATTTAAAAATTTTAGCCGTTCCTCGAAATTTTTATCTTTATTAAATTTTATCTCCATTTTTTAAATTTTCCATTAAATTGCTAATATCTATATTCCCGAATTTCCTGTAAATGATTATTGCCAGTGCCAGTCCAACCGCAATCTCTGCAGCTGAAATTGCTATAATAAACATAACAAATGTCTGTCCCGAAGCATCGGCCATAAAAGATGCAATTGC
>MTER01000049.1 GCA_002083985.1 Candidatus Altarchaeales archaeon A3 | reverse complement strand
GTTCGCATAAAATTTACTGAAAACTATAAGGTTTTAATCTTTAAAAATCTGTTGATTTTTAAATAATGTTTTGTTAAATTTTATGTTTTTTTATGTTTTTTATTTTTATTTATTTGATATAAATCTAATTCTTAATAATTCTTTTTATAATTAGAGTTGTTGCAAATTAAAAATTTTAAAGGTGATTTTAAAATCGCAAAGATTTTAAAATATCCGAACGAAGTGAGGTTAAAATTAATNNNNAAAAGTTATTTCGCAACATGTCTATTAAATGCCCCATTATAAACTTAATTTATTATCAAACTAATTACATATTTATCAAAAATATAATCCAAAAATCAATAAATCATCAATCAAAAATTTAAAATGCTTCAGCCAGCAATGATGCATGAACTTGAGGTTGTAGTGCATAATGACTATAAAAATAAAGTAGTAAAAGAACTTCATAAAAAAGGAATCACACAAATTGAATTCTTAACTGACAGCAAAATTTCCGAAATTAATGAAGAATTTAAAATTGACCTAAAAAGAGGGGTTCCGTCGGGAAGACAAGTTGAGATATCAAAAAATTTACTGGAGATTTACAGAGTTATCGGAATTTTAAGCAAATTTGAAACGAAAAAAGAAACATTTCTTGAGGAGATGCTCGACATTGAGAAGATTGAAAAGAAAAAAACAGAGGGATTGAAATTTGATGAAGTCATAACGCGTGCAAAAGAGGTATTAAAGATTAAAGACGGAGTAATAAATATTACAAATACTATTGAAAATAAAAGTGCGGAATTATCCGATACAAAAAAGAATCTGGAAGAAATTTCCAAACTTTCTAATATTCCGGGCGGGTTTGATCTGGATGTTTTAGGAACTGGCGAGTACTACACAATTTTTACCGCAATTTTTGAAGGTGATGAAACTGCAAATAATATTGAATCAATGCGTGCAAAAGGTGAAATTTCTTATGTCAAAGCATCTAAGATAGAAAGAAAGAAGAAAAATGTAACTTATGCAACTGTAATTGTTGTTTCAAATGAAAATGCAAATTCAGTCATACAAAAAATTTCTGGTAATGTGAGAATATTGAAAAACCCTGGAAAAGGCACGGTTGCAGATAATATAAAAATATTGTCTGAAAGAATTGGTACAACTGAAAAAGAAATAAACGATTTAAATAGTGCCTTAATAGAAATTTTTAAGACAAAATACGAAGAATTATTAATATGCAGGGAGCTTTTGGAAATTGAAAAAGAAAGGTATGAAATATTTGTTAATGGAGGAGCAACAGAAAAAACAACTTATTTTAAGGCATACATTCCTGCTCAACTCTCGGATAAAATGAAAGAAATAATTGAAGAGAAATCAGAGGGTGTTTGTGTAGTGAATATAAATAAAGATCTGAAGGATGCTCCGACACTGATGCAAAATCCTGAGGCAATAAAGAAATTTGAATTCCTGACATCAATTTACGGACTTCCGAAGTACAATCACCTAGATCCATCCATAGTTGTTGCTCCTGCGGCTGCCTTTCTTATTGGCTTAATGATAGCAGATGCATGTTATGGAGTAATCTTGTTTGGAATTGCTATGATGTTGCGCAAAAAGTATGGTTTCTATTCGGAAGGACTGAAAAATTTTATGTCTTTTGTAGCAATATGCGCTATTGTGGCAATTGGGGTAGGTATTATCAACGGAGAATATTTTGGAAATTTAGGGCATATTTTAGCACATTCTTATTATCCGGCTATGCTAACGCATGAGGGAAAAAATCTTCCCTTGCAATTATTCCATCCGGCTGGACATGACTTGAAACTATATCTCCAGATTGCTATCGGGTTTGGTGTAATTCATATATGGTTAGGAACTGTACTTGGATTTTATGATGCTATGAGAAGGAAGGATAGAAAGGAAGCATTATATAAATATGTGAGCTGGGGTTTATTCGGATTAGGGATGATAATAATATTTTTTGGAGCGTTTGGAGCGATTTTTGGATTTCCTTATACTCCTTTTGCATCTCCTTTTGTTTCACCTGATAATGAGAAGATTTTTACCAATGCTGCACTAGTTTTAATATGTATTGGATTATTGATTGCTTTGAAACACGATCCTGCATTATCGCTGCTAGAAGCAATTGATTATTTTGCTTTTATACTATCTTACGCAAGAATTATGGCGTTGGTTGTTGCTGCAGGTGCAGTAGCAACAGCATTCAATCAATTAGCAGTGATGGCGTGGGAAGGTATAGCATTTGTCGGAATAATACTTGCAATACTCATATTTATTGTCGGACAAACATTACATTTCCTTTTGGGGGTCTTAAGTGCATTTATTCAGACATTGAGGTTACTGTATGTTGAACATTTTTCAAGATACTATGAAGGAGGGGGTTATGAATTTAAACCGTTTATGGAGAAAAGAAAATACACTTATGTAGAAGAGTAATAAAGGCAATACTTAATTTTATAATAAAAATTTTAATTGTTAAAAAGATTAAAAATTAATTAAATAATATAAAGAAAATGGAGGGATTTATTTTTGCAACAATAGGTGCAGGGTTAGCAGTTGGGTTGCCCGCGTTGGGAAGTGCGATAGGAAGTGGTATTGCAGGAGCAAGTGCAAGTGGAGTTATAGCAGAAAAAAAAGAGATGTTTGTAACTGGACTTATATTTGAAGCATTGCCACAAACTGCTGTAATTTTTGGATTTGTAATAGCAGTAATGATAGTAGGAGGTATCAAAGAGGATTTGTCACTTTTAGCAGGTATAAAAATGCTCGGTGCAGGAATTGCGATGGGAATTGCAGGATTAACACCAGTTGCACAAGCATCTGTACTGGCAGCAGGTATAGGTTCAACAGCAAGAGCACCGGCAACAAAAGTCAACAATATTGTATATGCTGCAATTCCGGACTTGTCAGTTATTATGGGATTCGTTGTAGCATTTTTACTGATAAGCGGTTAAGTGGTATGCAAATGCCATAAAATTTTGAATTTTGAATTTTTTTCTTTTTTATATTTTTTATTTCATTCTAAATTTTTTCTGAAATCAAAAATCAAAATTTATTTTATATAATGGAATATACTATCTTGATTCTTGGATTTATATCTTTTCTAATTTCATTTTTGGTGCCTTATCTTACTTTGCCAAAACTCATAAGAAAATTAAAGACAATAGGAATGACTGGAAAAGATATAAACAAGCAGGATAAACAGGATGTCGCCGAGATGGGGGGGCTGGCAGTTGTAATTGGCTTATGCGGAGGTATTTTGGCTTTTACAGGAATTCTTGCTTATGTTAATGAAATATTTGGAATTGGAATATCTTTGATAAATATAACAGATGGAAAAATTTTAACCTTAATTTTTGCATCGCTATCAACAATTCTTGTAATTGCAGTTATCGGAATACTTGATGATATGTTTGATTTAAGACATTCTGTAAAAGCAGTAATTCCGATTTTTGCATCACTTCCGTTAGTTGCAATAGCAAGTGTCGGTAGTCCTACCATAAATATTCCGTTTATGGGCGAAATTAATTTTGGAATTTTGTATGCTTTGATTTTAGTTCCTATAGCTATTACTGCTTGCAGCAATATGACAAATATGCTTGCCGGATTTAACGGGATGGAAGCGGGAATGGGAATAACTATGAGTTTATCTCTGGCAGTTATTGCATTATTCATAGGAACGCCCGAAGGTCTTATTGCTTTTATTATTCTGATTTCTCTTGCGGGCGCATTACTGGGATTTTTGAAATACAACTGGTTTCCTGCAAAGGTTTTTCCCGGAGATGTCGGAAATTTAACTATTGGAGCAGTAATTGCAACAGCGATAATAATCGGAAATTTTGAAAGTTACGGAGTTATTGTTATGCTCCCGTTTATAATTGAATTTTTTGTAAAACTGATAAATAAGTTGCCTACAAAAAACTGGCAGGGAAAATGTATTAGTGGAAAATTATATCCTTTTAATGAAAAACCAATAAGTTTTGCACAATGGCTTATGTATTTATCAAAAGGAATTTCCGAGAAAAATTTAACCACAACATTCATAGGAATTGAAATAATATTTTGCGCAATTGCTATTTTAATATTTTTCATCCCTAAATTTACATAATTTATAATTAATTTATAATTCTTAATTAATTTACAATTTATTAAAATTTAAAAATTTAAAATAAATTTAACAAAAACAAAATGATAGGGCTATTAGATACGGCAACTTATGCATACTCTTACGGAATGGTTTCTGCAATGCCTCAGCACCTGGACGATATAACTTATGCGCGCCTTACGGGGTCTCTAAATCTTGATTCAGCAATTGCCGAACTTATGAAAACACATTATGAAAAGCAAATAAAAGGTGCAATTAGTAAAGGCGAAAATCTGGAAGAAATAGAAAAAGCTGTTGTAAGCCATTACTTTGAGGTCTGCAATGCTGTAATTAACACATTTCCTACGGATGTCCGAAATAGTAGTAAGACAATCCTGCTTGATGAATTTGATATTGGAAATTTAAAACGGGTTTTAAGGGCATTGAAGTCCAAAAGCGTCAGCCGGAATGGAAAAAATACCGACGAAATACTTGCAGAATGCATAGAGGGAAACATAAAGGATGAAATTTTAAAGGAAATAGCAAACACAGAATTTAAAAGTGCAGTGGACAAGATAAGGAATTTGGGATTTGAAATAGAGGGTGAAAATTTGTTTGATATTGAAAACAGTCTGGATATAAATTTAATAAGGAAATGGGCAATAGCGGCAGAAAAAGTAAAAGTAATTGAAAAATTTGTAAAGAAAAGGATTGACGCTTTAAATTTAAAGGCAGTTATAAGGATGAAAATTTTAGGAATTGATGCGGATAATTTTATAAAGAAAACCAGTCAGGGTGCATATTTAAATTTTGAAATTTTAAATGAAATTAATGCTGCCCAGATAAGTAAAGATAACTTAGATGCAATACATGGAATTTTAACCGGAACGCCTTATGAAAATTTATTTGCACAGGTCTTTGAAGAATTTAAAAGGACAAAAAGTTTGGATATGTTTGAGTTAGGAATAGAGTCCGCTGCCGCCTCGCCGGCTGTTATCCTGAATCCGATATCTTTGGAATATGTTATTACTTATTTAAGAAAAATGTGGTTTGATGTCAGGAATATGAGGGTGTTGTTGGTTGGCAAAAAATACGGGGTTAATAATGAGGAAATAAAAAAAATGATGATACTTTAAACATGAGTTTCTCACACTTATGTAAAAGTTCGAATCACTTACGCCCACACAGTTCAGATATTTACTCATACTGTTTGTAAATCGTTCAGAGATTTGAAAAATATATAAAAGACAAATATGCTCATAATATTAAGAACAAGAATGTCAGTGCTGACCCACTAAAATTAGGATAATTTTAAAATCCTAAAGATTTTAAAATATCTGAACATCAGCGAGGTTATTATTTATTTGCTTTTTTACTATTATTTTTATAAATATTTTTGAAAACGACGGAATACCAAAATAAAAAAACGCTGTTGGAAGCGAACAGATCACTCTTAAATTAATTGACCCAATTTAAAGGGGCGAGTACCTTAAATTATATTGTTCTATTTTAAGAAGCGAAAAATACTAAATTTTTATATTTTATCCTAAATTTTGAGAGGATACATCTGAGGGGTTCAATATGTTAGATATTTCAAATTATTCTTCTTTCCATTTTTTGACTTTAAAATACTTTTCCTCGGTACCCCCTCAATAAAATATGGTAAATTGAGTTTTGTGGCTTTACTTTTCAGTGAAAAATGTTAAATTTTTATGTTTTATCATAAAATTTTGAGAGGATACTTTCCTCGTTTCTTCAATAATGCTGTTCCAATATTTGAGACAGTTGAAATGTCAGTAATTTTTTCAATTTCCATAAAAAATAAAACAAGAAAAAAATGGAAAGAACTTTTTTACCAATTTTTATACAAATTGAACCCCCCCAGGATACATCTAAAGTAACATCTCAATAAGTTGGAGCAAATAAATTTCATAACTGCTCATTTTATAAAAAACACCCCCAAAAAGTGCAAAACAGGTCATATATTTTGTCATTTTCAAAATCATATGGATTTTGCAACAGCGAGGTTATCTTTTCACAAGTTATTGAGAAGTTACGAAGTTACCATCTAAACTTTTCATTCCTTCACATCATCTCCTTCATATTATACTTTCCCTTTATCTCTTTAATATTCCTGCTTCCGGTCAGAAATAATGCAATATTCAATTCCTCAATGAATTTACTTAAAAATTTCCTTAAATTTTGTTTCGCTATTTCTTTATCCATATTTTCCAAAATTTTTCCATCTTTATTTGCATAAATTTCTCTTAAAAACGGCAGAGCCATTCCAACGATATCCGCATTTAATGCAAAACACTTTGCCGCATCAAGACCATTTCTTATTCCGCCGCTTGCAATAATCTCTAAATTTCTTTTATCTTTTAAAGGAGTTATATTCATAAGGGACTCAACAGTAGAAATCCCCCAGTCGTAGAAAAGTTCGGCAGACGGATTCGTGCCTCTTTTTCCTTCAATTATTGCCCAGTTTGTCCCGCCGGACCCTGCTACATCAATACAATCTATATTTAAATCCTTCACATCTTCGTAATTTAATCCCGTCCCGACCTCTTTTACAATAACCTTCATACCGCTGCTTCTTAAACCCGCTGAAATTTCATTTATTTTTTTCTTTAAATTTTTAAAATTTCGGTTCCCGTTCGGCTGAAAACACTCTTGTAACGGATTCAGATGAAAGGCAATCGCATCTGCATTAATACGCTCTATCGCCCGGAGACATTCCTTTTCAGTTATTCCATAATTTAACTGAACTGCACCAATGTTGCCTATAACAATCGGAGGACATTTTGAAATTTTATAGGTCTTTGCCAGTGTTAAATTTTCTATCATAGGTCTTTGACTTCCCACCATAAATCCAATTCCGAATTCGGACGCAATTTCAGAAAGGATTTCATTAATTTTCCCCCCCCCTTCAAATCCGCCTGTAATTGCTTCAATTATTACTGGAAATTTTAGTTTCTTTCCGAGAAAATTTGTCTCTAAATTTATTTCGTCAAAGTCAATTTCAGGAAGTGATTTGTGTTTTAATAAAATTTTTTCAAATCCCGCACTTCCATGCTCTATCTTGTCATGTAAGGCAAGCATTATGTGTTCCTTTTTTCTTGAATTGTTATTTTCCATAATTTTTTAATTAGCAATTGGTTTTATTTTGTAACTATTCATCCATCCCAAAAAATTACCGATAAATTTTTGGAGTTTTCACATTTTTTTGGAATTTTTATGGGTAATTTAAAAATCTAATAGATTTTTAAAGATTA
>MTER01000048.1 GCA_002083985.1 Candidatus Altarchaeales archaeon A3 | reverse complement strand
CGATATTATTAAGTCCTATATCTATGCCTAAAATGTTCCTGGTGACTGTAATTGGTGGTTTTATCATCTTCTTATAAACCACATTAAGAATGAAACCCACTCCATTTGGAATGATAGTAGAAGTCCCAATAACAGTATCATCACTTAATCTTGTTCTTACAGTTAGATTTATCTTTTTTGGTAGTTGGACATTTCTGTTTTTAATTTTGATTTGTATGTTAGTGAACGGCAATATAAATTCTCCATCTTTTAGTTTGTATCCTGGTATTGATGGTTTTCCTCTAAATTTTTCAGGGTGCTTTTTATATTCCTTTGTCGCTTTAAAAAATGATTTCCATGCTTTCTCTACTAATAGCAAGATTTGTTGAGCAGTGCCAGATGGTAGAATTTTAAAATTTTCACTGGTTTTTAATAAATGACATAGATTACTATATGAAATCCACTTTCCTGTTTTAAAGAATTCCTGTCTAATGAGATACATCGCTTCATTATACAGATTCTTGGATACGTGGCAGAGGTAACTCAACAGTTTATTGGGTTTTATCCATATTTGTTCCGTTCTGTTTATAATAACTTCACATATCATTTTTAAATAATAACAATTAGGATTACGTGATTAAATATTAAATTATTTTACAACAAGCATTTAAAGGAATGGAATACTAATTATATATATAAATCAAAATTAACAAAAACAAAATGGCTTTATTTGGTTCGGACAACGACGATGAATATAAAGAAGAGGATAATGACAAAAAGAAACTTCTTAAAAAAAAGAGTTGGTTTGGTGTGTTGAATGACAATATGGATAACTGTTGTGATTGAATGAAATTTGAATATTCAATTTTTTTTATTTTTTATTTTTTATTTTCTTATTGATTTTACCTTAAATTAACGAGGTTATGGAGTATTTTGTCGTTTAAATAAAAATAATGCAAATTTAAAGGCATTTTACCATTAAAAAAATGATTTTAAAGTTATTTGTTTTTATAGGTTTAAGGTTTTTGAATGCTTGCTTGATTTTTTAATTTCCTATATACATTTTTTATCAGCTTCCAACTCTTTTAAAACCACCATTTCATTAGTTGTCCTCAAATCCCAACATTTCTGCATTCCTTAGTGTTTTCTCCCCCATTTCGGTTAATTTCGCCGTATTACTCAAAAATCCAAAAGACACATCTCCCGTTGATGCGTATTTTAAAAGAACTTTCTCTACTTCTTCGTTCATAATATAATTTCCGTTTTCATATGCTTTTAGAATTTCATATTCTCTTTTAGGCATCGTGCTAAAATTTATAGTCATTTTGCTGTTTTTAAATTTTTATATTTTAATTAGTTTTCGAATATTAAATAATAAGTTTGTTGCAAATTAATTTGCAACAAGCAAATTATCCGAAATATCTACTTAAAAGATAATCTACCTCCTGAATTGTTTTTTTATTTTTCCATTTACATTTTTTATTACCTTGCAACTCTTTTAAAACTTTTTAGTTTGCTTGCTTTTTTATTTTTCTATTTACTGTTTTTTATTGCCTTGCAACTCTTTTAAAACTTTTTAGTTTGCTTGCTTTAAAAGATTGTCAATTATTTATAAATTTTATTATGTGCAACTTTTTAAATTTGTTTTAGTTTAGTATTTTAAAACAGAGTCAATATGATAAAAAACTTAAAATTGTATATGTCATTTCCTGTATTCCTTATAAAACGAATATTACAGGAAGTTTTTTGTGTGAAATTTCCTGTAATGTGAGAAAAAAAAGATAACTACTGGAGAAAAATGAGTATATATTATATATATATACTATATATAATATATATAATATACATACATAATTCACACTTCGGAAACCTTCGGAAACCCTACATAAATCCTTTCGGAATTTATTTAGAATCTATCAAAATTTCTTGGAATATAGGATTTCTAATAATTTCCGATATATTTCAAGAGTTTCCCTTGTGTCGTTACCCTTAATTCCGACGTCTACACATTTGTTATATCTTTTTTAAAATATTACAGGAAGTTTCACAAAAAAAACTTCCTGTAATATTTTATTTTTTTGTTCATTATCATTTATTATAAAAATATATAATCCATTATCATTTATTATAAAAATATATGCTCTAAAATTATAAATTATTATAATTATAGGTCATTCTAATAGTTTTTAATAGTTTCCGAGAGTTTTTCTTGTGTCGTTACCCTTAATTCCGACACTACACATTTGTTATTTATTTTTTTTAAAATATTACAGGAATTTTCATAAAAAAAACTTCCTGTAATATTTTATTTTTTTGTTTTTGAAAATATAAAAAATTTAATTGATAAGTTAATCTCCAAATACAAATTAGTATAAGTTAATCCCCAAATACAAATTAGTATAAGTTAAAAATATAAAAAATTTAATTGATAAGTTAATCTCCAAATACAAATTAGTATAAATTAAAAATTAAAAATATAAAATGGCTTTAACACAAATAGCAATAGGTGTAGAGGACAACGAATATCTTGATGAAGTATGTGACTTAAATTTTGAAATGGCAAAAAGTAAACTGTTGAAATTTTTGGTTTGTTGTATGAAAGGTGAAAGGGACATAAAAGAAATCAAAGTTCCAGTCAATGGAGGTGAAATTAATGCAAAAAATCAAACAATTTAAAAATATAAAATGGTTTTACCACAAATAGCGATAAATATAGAGGACAACGAATATCTTAATAAAGTATGTGCATTAAATTTTGAAATAGCAAAAACTAAACTGTTGAAATTTTTGGTTTGTTGTTTGAAAGGTGAAAAGGATATTAAAGAACTCAAAGTTCCAGTCAATGATGGTGAAATTAAGGTAAAAAATCTATTAATATAAAAAATCATTGCTAAAACAAAATTTAAATGCTAAAATGAACGAAATCGGAGGGGGCTCAAACATCCCCCTATGTGAAAAAAACACAAAAGGAATTAGTATTGAAGTATATTTAATTAATATAAGCGGATTATTTTGGGTCGCAGAAGAAAAGAAATATGTACAGAACAAAACAACAGCAATATCAAAAATAGTAAAGGAAGGTGGTTTTTCTCAATCTTCTACATACCAATATATTGCTGATTTGGAAAAGGTAGGATTACTCCTCAAAACACCAATAAGAGAAGGAGGAGGGGTAAAATTAACAGAAAAGGGAGTAGCCTTTTTAGAGGAATATCGGAAAAACAAAAAAAGCCAAGAAAGCAATGATAATTATGAAACAAAAATTTCAAAAATTATTAGAGAATACATGCCACCATTATTAGAATTATCAGCTGTGTATCCTAACAAAAAATCACTAATAATAGATTATAAGGATATATTAAAATATGATATAGATATGATTGATGATATTATAAGCAATCCTGATAAAATAATAGAACTCTTTGAAAAAGAAGTTAATGCAATTTCAGTGCCTTATTCTTACGATGGCGAAATAAAAGTACACATCAGATTTATAAACATCCCTCAGGGATATAATGAAGATATAAGGAACATTGTAAGCAAAGACATAAACAGATTTTTCAATGTCAAAGGAATGGTAACAAAAAGTAGTGATGTCCTTCCAAAGATTTCTGTAGGTGTTTTTCAATGTCCGATATGCGGGGAGAGAAAAAAAATTGAACAAGAAAAAACACGCAGTCTAATATTCCCATCAGTGTGCGATGTATGTAAAAAACCAGTCAGATTTAAATTGCTACCAGCAGAATGTAAATTTATAGACATTCAGAGAATAGAAATCCAAGAGCCATTAGAAATTCTCAAAGGCGGAGAAAATGCCAAAAAAATAGAAGTGTGGATTACTGATGATTTGACTGGGAAAATCCTACCTGGAAACAACATTGAGATAACAGGCGCGCTTAAATTAATACCTCCAAAAGATATAAATGATGTTGTTTATAGAAAATTTGTTGATGCTAATAACTTTAAAATAACAGGGGAGGAATTTACAGAAATAGAAATATCTGATGATGAGGTTATAAAAATAAAAGAATTTTCAAAGTCACCAGAATTAACCCAAAAATTCAAAAAATTTATAGGTTCTACGATATATGGATACGAGGAAATTAAAGAAGCAATCATATTGCAGTTATTCGGAGGCAGTAAAATATCAAAAATTGGGAAGACAAAAACAAGGTCGGAAATACACCTTCTACTAATTGGAGACCCAGGTGTTGCAAAATCACAAATTCTTATTAGTGCAAGTAACATAGCTCCAAAAAGTATCTATCTATGTGGAAAAGGAACAACCACAGCTGGTTTAACAGCGACTGCAAAAAAGGAAAAGGATGATTTTTCAGATGGAGGATGGGTGATAGAAGGAGGGGCTGTGGTTTTTGCGTCAGGTGGAATTCTTTGTTTGGACGAAATGAATGAAATGAAAGATGAAGATAAAGATTCTTTAAGAACTCCAATGTCAGATGGAATTGTATCAGTTGCAAAAGCAGGAGTATCAGTAACATTCAAGGCGGAAACATCTATTTTAGCAGCTGCAAATCCAAAATTTGGAAGATTTATTCAAGAGAAGACAATATCGGAGCAGTTTGGATTGAGTGCGGCAATTATAGATCGGTTTGATTTAATTTTCCCTATAAAAGATAATATAAATAAAGAAAACGACAAGAGAATATCTGAACAAATAGGAATGATGTACACGGTTGAAAAGAATGAAAACCCCAATTATTCTGTTAATCTTGCTTTTATGAGAAAATACATAGCATATGCAAAAATGAATTGTAACCCTTCGTTGAGTGAAAACGCACGACAAATGGCTCAAACATACTATCTTAAATTAAGAGGTGGAAGTAATAATAATAATGTGCAAACAACTCCGAGAAGGTATGTAGATATTTTGCGGTTAAGTTCTGCCGCTGCAAAAATGAGATTATCAGATTTAATTGAGGAGAAAGATGTTGAAACAGCAATAAGATTAACGGAATATTCTTTAAGGTGCATTGCCCAAGATGAAGAAAGTGGAAAATTTGATTTAGATAAAATCACGATGGGTTCAAAAGAAAAGAGGGGTAAAAACATAATACTATCTGATATATTGGATAATCTTACGAATAAAGGGCAAATAAATTGTGACATTGAAGATGTTATTAAAGTAGCAAAAGAACAAGGAATTGATGATGATGCTGTAAAAAAATATCTTGAAAATGCAAAAAAAGAAGGGAGAATATTTGAACCTACTCCTGGAAAAATAGCGGTGATTTAAAGATTAAACTCGTTAAATATTAATTTAATTTTTAATATACTAATATTAATTGTTTAAAATAAAAAATTAAAAAAATTAAGATGGAATGGTTTTTAGTAGATAAGGACATAGAAATAGGTTTTGATATTGTAGAAGATGATAGTATAAATCGTGCAAAAAAAGCACTTAGGGAAATTGAAAAAATGAATTGCAAAAAAACATCTGTTGTTATAGAAATTAAGCAAGGTGGTAAAAACATTATGAAGGGAGTATCTGTGGTTGTAAGTAATGATAAAAACAATGAAAAATTAGGAGGTGAAAAGGGAGATTTAAAACATACTGCAGATCTTATGAAGATGTTTGTAACTGGAGTATCTAAAAAAGCACTATCTGGAATAAAAGGCGAAAATGATTTAAAAAATTTATTTAATTTATTAAAAGGTTTTGCAGGTGAAGAAAAACAAAAAGGTAAGTGTAAAAATTCTGAAAAGGTAATCACAAAAGATAAAACTACCAAAAACACACCAAAACCCAACACACCAAGAAAAAGAAGTGGAAACATAGAATGCACTCATTGTGGCTCAAAAAATTGGGTTAAAAAAGGTTGTGACCAGTATGGGCGTAGAGGATTGTGCAAAAATTGTAGTAGGAGTTTTTATCTTTGAAATTTGATATAATTAGACCCGTTGCAAAATAACTTTTTCACCTTTAAATTTTATTAATTTTAACCTCACTTCGTTCGGATATTTTAAAATCTTTGCGATTTTAAAATCACCTTTAAAATTTTTAATTTGCAACAAGATTATTTAAAGTAACGGGCAAATAAAAATGATTTTAATAATAGATAATCTCGGACAATATGTTCATCGTATAAAGACAACTTTAAGGGACATTGATGTCCGGGCAGAGATTGTTGCTAATACAATTAATGTAGATGAAATTTTAAAAAAATCACCAGATGGAATCATATTGAGTGGAGGTTCAAATTCTGCATGGGAGGAAAAAGAAATCGGAAATTGCAGAAAAATTTTGGACACGAACTTTCCAATATTGGGAATATGTCTAGGGCACCAGATAATTG
>MTER01000047.1 GCA_002083985.1 Candidatus Altarchaeales archaeon A3 | reverse complement strand
AAAATTTCCGTATTTCCTTTTCTAGGAGACCCGCTTATTCCCAAAACATCAATTTTTGTTTCCATTTTGATAAAATTTAAATTTTTTGTAGCATAATCTGGACTTACGCAAAAGCAATACATATTTTTGGTTTTAAATTCTTTTTTATAAGGTGAATTGCGTAAGTCCTAAATACATAAATTTTAAGATTTCCTTTAAGTGGAATTTTTAAAATATTGCTTTTAATTTTTTCGATTTATAGGTGGTGAGCACCAACGGTCATCTGTTAATTATGCCATCCATTTTTTATCGCATCCACAATCTTTATTGCTTTCCAAATTTCCTTAACATCATGCACTCTGATAATATCCGCACCGTTCATTACGCTTATTGCCACACTTGCTATCGTTCCTTCAAGTCGTTCCTCCGGAGGAATATTGTCAGTTAATGTCCCGATAAATGATTTCCGCGATGTTCCTACTAATATCAGGCAATTCAAAATTTTAAATTTATCCAAATTTTTAATGAGCATTAAATTATCTTCAACCCTTTTTCCAAATCCGATTCCAGGATCTATAATAATTTTCTCCTTTTTAATTCCGCATGCAACGGCAAAATTTATTCTCTCTTTCAGAAATGATAAAATTTCCTCAATTACATTATCATAATGCGGATTTAACTGCATCGTCTTTGGCATACCTTTCATGTGCATTAAAACGATCTCAGCATCATATTTTCTTACAACATCAGCCATTTTTTCATCAAGCCGTAATGCTGAAATATCATTTACAATTGTTGCACCTGCATTTATCGCTTCTTCGGCAACCTCTGCCTTTGTTGTATCTATTGAAATTTTTGTGATGGTTGTATCTGTCTTTTTTGAAATTTCTTTTATTACAGGAATTACACGCTTCAGTTCAATATCTGCCGGAATTTGTTCTGACCCGGGACGGCTTGACTCGCCGCCAACATCAATAATATCTGCATACCTGCTCATTTCAACCGCATGCTCAACTGCTTTTTTAATATCTGTGTATGTGTTTCCGTCATAAAACGAATCTGGAGTGACATTCAGAATTCCCATTATTTTTGTTCTTTGCATTTTTTGAAAAATTTAAAAATTCTATGCGTGAAATTTTTTTCCACCGGCACTTTTTCTGAAAGAGCTACGCGGAGTAACATTTAAAATCTCCATTATTTTTGTTTTATTGCTTCCCATTTTAATTTATAACCTAATTAAAAATGGATAAAAAAATTTTAGCGTTTTCATTTATTGCCTTTATCTCACTTGCATCCCTGCTCTTTTTGTATTTTTATTCACTTGAAAATGCAAAAAATTACTGGAATGTGAATGACAGCGAAGGAAATGTATATGCCCCTGGTGAATATCTGGCAAACAATATTGAAAAATTTAAAGGAAAAGAAATGTATTGTGGAGGGTGGGTAGAATTAAAGGATAATAAAATTTTTATTCCTCATAGCAGCATATTTCCGACAACAGAAAAAATAAAAACTATGATTGTAAATCCGGAAAAATTTCAGCTTGAAAACGGAAAATCTTATGTGTTTAAGGCAAAGATAGTTGATGTTAAAACAGAAAATAATACTAAAATGATAGAAATTTATGCAACCGAGAAATTTCAGCCATTAATTGACATGCCTTTTGTGATATTTGGAATTTTATTTAATGTTCCTGCTGTCATCATTATGTCATATCTGCTGTTAAAATTAAAGCTCAATTTCAAAAAGTTTTTAATCGCTCCTTAAAATGCCTGCTATTTTAATCCACATTGCCTTCGGATATATTTTGTATCGCTTTATTACACACTTTGAAAAATTTAAGTCCTTAAAGAATACATATTTTTTATTCTTATTTTTGCTCGGCTCTTTAATTCCTGACATAAAATATTTTGTTGCGTGGCTGACTTATTTGATTTTCGGAAGTGAAAATTTTGTGGTTTTTTCATCTCTTGTGGTTACTCACCAGATTTTTGGCTCTTTTCTTGTCGCATTATTGCTATCGGCAACTTTATTCAGGAATAAATTTAAAATTTCGTTTGTAGTTTTGACAATTGGTTTTCTCGGGCATTTCTTTCTTGATATTTCACAGTATCCGTTTGCGAGTATAAACCACATGCAATTGTTTTATCCATTTTCGGATAAAATTTTTTACATAAATCTGGGATTTATCAATGGAATTCAGGTCTTTGAGATTTTTCAGTATTTAATTTTAATTATTGCATTTGGTTTATTTATTCAATCATTTATTCAGTCAAAAATTTATCGAATTAAAATTTAAAAGTGGATTTAAAAACAAACTTGCATAAGTCCCCTGCATTTTCAGAGGCATACCTTATAAGGACACTTATTGAAATAAAGAAAAATCCTTTAATCGGAAGAAAGACATTGAGCAGTAAAATCGGAATTTGTGAAGGAAGTATGAGGTCCCTCCTGAATCATTTAAAAGATAATGGAATGCTTACAGCAACAAAGAAAGGGCAGTCCATTACTTCTGCAGGAAATGAAATAACCACTCAATTTTTAAAATTTTGCTCGTTTCCGTTTAAAATTTATCTTCCCGATATGACACTTGACAATTGCATGGGAATAATATTAAGGAATGTATCTGAAAAGATAAAAAGCGGAATTGTGGAAAGGGATATTGCGATAAGGGAGGGTTGTAACGGGGCGTTTATTCTTTTATGGACAAACGATGAATTTAAATTTCCTTTTATAAATACGAGCATCCTTGACTTTTCCGTTTCACTTGAATTTTTAAACAACATGGCAAGACGGGAAAATTTAAAAGAAAACGATGTAGTAGTTATATGTTTTGCAGAGGATTATATAAAGGCAGAAAACGGAATTATAAAAATTTCATTAAATATACAAAATTTTAAGTTGGAAATTTAATTATTAATTAATAGAGTTGTTGCAAATTAAAAATTTTAAAGGTGATTAAAATCGCAAAGATTTTAAAATATCCGAACGAAGTGAGGTTAAAATTAATAAAATTTAAAGGTGAAAAAGTTATTTTGCAACATGTCTAATTTTTATTATTTCAAAATAATTTCGCTAACTCTCAAATATTTTTTAATAAATTTAAAAAAATGGTAGAAAAAAAGGAATTTAAAGGGAACAAAGAAAAAGAAAAGGATGCAAAAAGAAAAAAGATGATGTTAACAGTTGGAGCAGTCGTAGTTGCCATAACAATGGTTCTATCAGCATTTATGATGGGGAATTATAATCCTACACAAATACCTCCGCAAAATCCGGTAGATGTGTTTTCGGATTTTAATTTAAAGGCAAACGATGTAACTTTTTATGTTGAAAATTTTTCGGATGAATTTATTTTTATTACTTATAAGGGTTTTGATTGGGATAATCTGAACTATATGAAAAATATATCTATAAAAGGCGTACAAAAAATTGAAATAACATACATTGATAAAAAGTATTATATATTCAGATTTAAATTAAACGCGAGTAATTCCACAAAGGATGAGGCGTTCAATAATATAAACGATAATCTCGGGTTTATGCTCAATATAGAGAGTAAAGAGGACTTGCTGGGAGTATATGACGGATATGGATATGGAATTGCAAAAAGATTCAGGATATTTGCTCCGCCCTTTACACAGCCGGATGATATTGTGACTGGGGCATGGTATACAATGACCACAAATACAACGACTGAAAATATAGGTCTTGTGTTTAAAAATGTTGAAAAATGTGACAATATGTCCGCCGTTGTTAAAAACATAACTACTTTAAATGTTGAAGGTGCGAATTATGATGCAAAAATTTTAGAGAAATTAAATATAAATGCAGCAAATACAAACATAGAAAATCCAAAGGTTGAATTAAATACAAATACCTCAGTAAATACAATATTCCTGAAAAATTTAATGAACAAATATTCCTCCAATATAGTAAGCGATAATATTTCCAATGTTTCAACCATAAATTTTGTCAACTTTACAATAAAGGTGAAAAATTTAAATGCATCAAATTTAAATGTCAGCAATGCAAGTTTGGAAATTATTTCGTTTGACTTTAATTCAACAAAGGAAGAAATGGAGAAAATATTGAACGATGAGACATTAACAGGCACAAAAATAAAATACGCCCTAAAACAGGGAAAGATAACTTTTGGAATAGACGCAAATGTCTGGAACAGCGAAATTTATGAAAAACTAAAGAAAAATTTGGCAAATTTAACAATAGAAAAACAGGGAACTGTAGCTGTTGCGGATTCGTGTGTGAATAATAAAAAATTAATAGCCATTACCAAGAACACCGACTTCAATGCGGCGGTAAATTTAAAGAGAAATATTAATGACACGATAAATGTAAATATAAATTTATATTCAATGACCGGAGGTGGAGAAGACAGATATATTCCTTATTTGGCTGTTGATTCTGATTTGAAATAAAACAGAAGAATTATTTAAGGCAGTAAATACGGAAAGTAATAAAATATAAATATTAGACATGTTGCAAATTAAGGTGCTCACCCCTTTAAATTGGGTAATTGATTTGTGGGCGATATTTTAAAAATCTCACATCACTTCGTTCGGAGATTTAAAAATTTCTGAAATTTTTAAATCACCTCGCTGATGTTCGGAGATTTTCAAATCTTCTGATTTGAAAATGCTTAAAAGAAATCTTAAAATTGAACATTATAAATTTAATTTTAAACATTGTAATCATAAAAATATTGTAAAAAAACAGATATATAATTATCCCTATTTTAGGGAGTCAGCACCAAATAATTTAAAATCACATCGCTAACGCTCAGAGATTTAAAAAAACTTTGCGTTTTTAAAATCACCTCATTTCGTTCGGAGATTTAAAAATCTTATGGATTTTTAAAGATTGAAAACTTGTAGTTTTCAGTATATTTTCAAACAAGTTTGAAAATCACCTCATTTCATTTGTAGATTTTAAAAATTAACATTTTAAAATGGTAAAAATTTGTTTTATAGGGGATGCACTGACTGCTTCAGGGTTAAATTTAGTCGGGATAAAGGATACTCACAAAGCAACAGAAGAAAATATTAACGAAATTTTTGAAAAAGAAAAACATAAGGAAATTATTGTTATTCCTAACACATTATACCAATTGGTTAAAGAAAAGGTGAAAAAGTTGCCTTCAACATCAATAGTTGTAGCACTTCCTGATGCAAATGGAGTTGGAGAAGATAAGGCAATGAAAATGATTGAAGATGCGATAGGTAGAAAAATAACAATAAAAAAATAAAAAGGTAAATTTAATAATAGAATAATAATAACATTTTAGTTATATAAAATTTAAAAATTCAGTCAAAATGGAAAAAGAAGAAAATTACGGGAAAATAAGAAGGATCGCAGGTCCATTGGTTGAAGCAAATGGAATGAGGGGGCGTAAGATGTATGAAGTTGTCAAAGTCGGTGATTTGGGTCTTATCGGAGAAATAATAAAAATTATCGGAGATGTAGCGTCAATACAGGTTTATGAAGATACCAGCGGATTAACGCCGGGTGAGCGCGTTGAAGGAACCGGACACTCGCTTTCTGTTGAACTTGGTCCAGGAGTGCTAAAATCAATATACGATGGAATTCAAAGGCCTCTTGAACTGATAAAGGAGAAAAGCGGTGATTTCATTGCGAGGGGAATTAATGTTCCGCCTATAGATAAACAAAAGGTCTGGGATTTCGTAACAAAAGTTAAAGAAGGCAATGATGTGGGTGAAGGGGATATCATAGGTGAGGTGCAGGAGACAGATCTTATTGTCAATAAAATTATGATTCCTATAGGAATTAACGGAAAGATTGAAAATATTTATGGTGGGAAGCACAGAGTTGAAGATATAGTATGCAATGTACGGGACAAAAATAATCGTCTGCATGAGGTAAAGATGATGCAGATATGGCCAGTCAGAGAACCAAGGCCTTATGTCAGGAAATTACCTCCGGAAATTCCTTTAAAGACAGGACAAAGGATATTTGACACGGCTTTTCCCATAGCAAAAGGAGGAACTGCTGCAATTCCGGGCCCTTTCGGATCCGGAAAGACAGTAAGTCAGCATCAGCTGGCAAAATGGTGCGATGCTGAAGTAATTGTCTATGTAGGGTGTGGAGAAAGAGGTAATGAAATGACCGAGGTTCTTGAAGAATTTCCGCATTTAATTGATCCTTACAGCGGAAAGCCGTTAATGGAAAGAACAACGATGATAGCAAATACATCTAATATGCCGGTTGCCGCAAGAGAGGCAAGTGTTTATACAGGTGTGACACTTGCTGAATATTACAGAGATATGGGGTATAATACTGCAATGATGGCTGATTCAACATCAAGATGGGCGGAGGCGATGAGGGAAATTTCGGGACGGCTGGAAGAAATGCCTGGTGAAGAAGGTTATCCTGCATATCTTGCTTCAAAAGTCGCTGCATTTTATGAAAGAGCAGGAATGGTTGAAATTTTAGGAAAAGACGGTGAAAAGAAAAACAGGATATCTTCAGTATCTTTGATCGGCGCCGTAAGCCCGCCTGGAGGGGACTTTTCAGAGCCGGTTACACAGAACACACTGAGAGTAACAAGGGTATTCTGGGCATTGGATGCACGACTGGCACACAGAAGGCACTTCCCGAGTATTAACTGGATGACATCTTATTCGCTTTATGAAAAACTGCCCGAGTGGTTCAATAACAATGTTAATAAGAACTGGGTTGCAAACAGAAAAAAGGCGATGGAACTGATGCATAAGGAGGCAGAATTACAGGAAATTGTTCAGTTAGTTGGAAAGGATGCACTGGCAGAAAAGGAAAAGATGATACTTGAAATAACACGACTGATAAGAGAGGCGGTTTTACAGCAGAATGCTTTTGATGATGTGGATAGTTATTGCCCGTTAAAAAAACAATACGACCTGCTTTATATAATATTACACCTACATGATAAATTAGAAGAATGTATTGCTAACGGAAAGACGATTGAGGAAATTTCCAGAGAAGTGGATGGCTTAGCAGATGTTATGACGAACAGGATAGCACGACTAAAATATTCTCCACTAAAAGAAGAATGCGGCGAAGGAGGACGGCTAAAAGGAAAAACGAAGGATAAAATTTTAGGCCAGATAAACGAGGGATCTTTAAAATATTTTGATGAAGCATACAAAGATGTTCTGACAATAATTGAAAAAATAAAATAATGGCTAAATTAAAATTTTAATAAATTTAATGACAAAATCAATCAAATAAAATGGAAAAAATATCTAAAATTCCAAAAGAATACAACTCTGTAATTGAAGTTAAGGGACCCTTGATAGTTGTAGAGGGTGTAAAAGGTGTAATGTATGGCGAGGTTGTAGATATAAAAAGCGAAGATGGGAAAATTTTACACGGACAGGTTCTTGATGCGATGGAAAATTTGGCAGTCATACAGGTTTTTGAAGGGACATCTGGTCTGGACACAAAAAATACATCTGTAAAATTTTTAGGCGAGACGATGAAAATTGATGTTAGTTCTGATATGCTCGGAAGAATATTTGACGGTGCGGGAAGGCCAATTGATGGAAAAGGTCAGATAATTCCGGAAAAAAGAATAGATATTAACGGTTTGCCGATGAATCCTTCCGCAAGACAATTTCCGAGGGACTTTGTTCAGACGGGGATTTCAACAATAGACGGAATGAACACATTGGTAAGAGGACAAAAACTGCCAATTTTTTCCGGTTCGGGACTGACTCATAATCGTCTGGCGGCACAAATAGCGAAACAGGCAAAGGTCCTTGGAGAAGGAGAAAGTTTTGCTGTTGTCTTCGCGGCAATGGGAATTACAGCCGAAGAAGCGCATTTCTTTAAAAGCGAATTTGAGAGCAGCGGAGCATTACAAAAAATAGTTATGTTTCAAAATCTGGCGGATGATCCGGCAATAGAAAGAATTATTACGCCGAGATTAGCATTAACGGCTGCCGAATATCTGGCATTTGAAAAGGACATGCACATATTAGTAATTCTGACAGACCTGACAAATTATTGTAATGCATTAAGAGAAATTTCAGCTGCAAGAGAGGAAGTTCCGGGAAGAAGAGGTTATCCGGGATACATGTATACTGATTTATCAACAATTTATGAAAGAGCGGGAAGAATTATTGGAAAAAAGGGAACTGTTACCCAGATTCCGATACTGACAATGCCTGACGATGATATTACACATCCTATCCCTGACTTAACGGGCTATATTACAGAAGGACAAATTGTTCTGGGAAGGGGGCTGCATATGAAAGGGATATATCCTCCGATAGATGTCTTGCCGTGTTTAAGTCGTTTGATGAACCAGGGAATAGGTGAAGGTAAAACAAGAGAAGATCATAAGGAGGTTGCTGATCAGGCGTATGCTTTATATGCGGAAGGAAGGGATTTGAGGGATTTGGTTGCTGTTGTCGGAGAAGAAGCGCTATCTCCGAGAGATAAACTCGTGCTGACATTTGCAAATGAATTTGAAAATGAATTTGTTGCCCAGGGATATGATGATGACCGGAAAATAAGTGTAACATTAGATAAGTTGTGGTACCTGCTTTCAATACTTCCTAAAAATGAGCTTATAAGAATAAAGGAAAAGACATTACAAAAATATTATCTGTCGGAAGATAAGAGATGGAAACCGAAAGGAAAGAAAGAACTATTTGAGAGTGAAAAAATAGATATGGCTATGGAAGATATAAAAACAGAAAAATAAATAAAGGCAGAAACGAATGCGGATAAATTTATTTGTATTTCCGCATTTTTTATTTTTTTTATTTTTTGAAATTTCTGAAATTTTTTGTAATCACATTAAATCAGGCATGTTGCGAATTAATTTCTAACATATTGTGACAAGATATTTGTATTTATTCAATAAATGGTGGAGATTATTCGTGATTTTTTGACGGTTATGGGTGATTTACCACCTAATATTGAGCAAGTTCACATTTTGCACCAAATACACGATTCATTAATCTGGTTCAATGGT
>MTER01000046.1 GCA_002083985.1 Candidatus Altarchaeales archaeon A3 | reverse complement strand
AAGGCAATTGAGTTTTATTTAAAAGCAGAGGAAATTTTTAAAGAAACTATGCAAGAGCATTATCTTAAAATTCTTTATGAAAATATGGAGGTTGCTTATGAAGAAATAAAAAATCCTAAAAAAGCAGAGGAATATAAAAGAAAAGCAGAAGAAATTTAATAAAATTTAAAATTTATGTATTTGTTTAGATGCTTAAAAAATTAAGTGTCAAAAATATGAAAAAGCAACTACAAAACCAAATATAAGTTCGCTTTGCGATCATTTAAAAATTTTAAAAATTTTTAAAGATTGAAAACTTATAGTTTTTTAAATAAAATTTAAAATGACGAGGTAATTTTAAAATTTCATAAATTTTAAAAGATTGAAAATCTTGTAGATTTTCAGTAAAATTCAATTAGCTAAACAAATACAAATTTATCATGATTAAAGGCATATATTCGGTATATGGGAAAATAAAAAACCGCATTTTGGAGATAAGTATGAAATATAAGGAGAAAACGATAAAAGAGATTTTGAAACTGGCAGAGGAACATAAAGAAAATCCGGATAAATTTATTGCAGAGGTAGAAAAATCGCCTGCTCCAAAGGGATGGAGAGGGGACATATTTTTAGAAGTGGGACGGATATTATATGATCACTCCCACAATCATCTGGCAATGGTATCATGGGAACATGCACTTAAATACCTTAAAAATAAGGACATAGAAAAAATATCCGAATGTTGTGAAAATTTAGGGCTCGTTAATTATAAGCTCAGAAATTACAATAAAGCAATTGACTATTACGAAAAGTCGCTGGAACTTTTTAAAAAACAGAGGAATAAATCAGGAGAGTCCGCATGTTATATAAATTTAGGGTGTGTTTATTATGATTTAGACGACTTCAAAAAAGCAGTTGAATTTTATGAGAAGGCATTAAAAATTGCTCTGGAAATAGGGAACAAAACAAAGGAGTCAAAATGTTATTTGAATTTAGGTTTTGCTTATTACCATTTAGAAAATTTTAATAAAGCAGTTGAATTTTATGAGGGGGCATTAAAAATTATCCTGGAAGCCGGAAACAAAACAGACGAATTTAGATGTTATCTAAAATTGGGCGATTCTTATTATTATTTGAATCATTTAAATAAAGCAGTTGAATTTTATGAGAAGGCATCAAAAATTGCATTAGAAGCCGGAAACAAAACAGACGAATCAGAATGTTATATAAATTTGGGCGTTGCATATTATAATCTGAATCAGTTTAAAACAGCAGTTGAATTTTATGAGAAGTCATTAAAAATTGCATTGGAAATCAGTGATAAAGAATTAGAAGCACGATGCGATCTAAAGTTGGGTTTTGCTTATTTCAATTCAGATGACTTTACAAAAGCATCTGAATTTTATATGAAAGCAGGAAATATATTTAAAGAAACCGGGCGGATGGATGGTATTGAAATTGTTTATAAGAGAATGACAGATATTTATGAGAAAATGAAAAGCCGTGAAAAGACAAAGAGATATAAAAGAAAGGCAGAAAAAATAAATTTAAAAATTTAACAATGGATAAAAAAGTGTTACATAAGTATAAAGAAGTAGAAAAACTTGCTTTAAAAGTAGCAGAGAAATTTAAGGAAAATCCATGTGAACTTATTAATAAGATAGAAGGTACCCATCCTTTTAAATTGGGTCAATTAATTTATAGTGGATCTTTTAAAAATCTCACCTCACTTCGTTCGGAGATTTAAAAATTTCTGAAAATTTTAAATCACATCGCTGATGCTCAGAGATTTTTGAAAATGCTTAAAAGAAATCTCATTTAAAAATCCAAAAGATTTTTAAAGATTGAAAACTCATAGTTTTCAGTAAAATTGAATATTATAACTTTAATTTCAAACACCCTATTTATAAAAATATTAGTAAAAACAAATATATGATTAATGCCGATCTACAAAGTATGAAATTTTGAAAAAAATTTTAACTTTTTAGAGGTAAATTATTGGGTTTTTGACAAAAATTATGAGTTTATATATAGACACTAATTACCCTAATTTTAGTGGGTTAGCACTAAATTTTGCACATTTACGAAGGAAATGATGTTATTGCATCGCCGAAACCTTATCAGTCAATCCCGATTTATACGCATTATCCTCAACAAAATTTATTATTTCAATTGCTTTTTCAACATTGCCGTCACTTATCCATATTACCCCGTTTTGTCCGACAATAATTCTGCTCTTTGATTTTTCCTTTATTAAATTTAGCATTGACTTGTTTTTTCCTATTACTCTCGGAACCCTTTTCGGATTTATTTTTATAAAATTTCCCCCGAAAATTTTGAACGCCCTCGCAACATAAGTCTTTTTAACTTCATCAACATCCATAACAATAACTGATACAGTATCTCCTACAACATAACTTTCCCCGGGTTTATGGTTAAAATCATTACTTTTTTCGGAAATCATAACACCTTCATAAGGTGAATTTATATTCACAAAACATGCTGATCCCCTGACTCCGGTAATTACTCCGATGACAACATCATCTCTTCTCGGAACATAGACCCCTTTCAGTGAAATTACATCTATCACATTTCCGGTCATTGCCATGCCATAAATTTTTGAATAAATTTTTGAATTTTCCTTCATACAATTCTCCCCTTGTCTTTCATTTTCCGCCAGCAACTGTCCGGGAATTACAATATCTCTGTCATTTACATATAACATTTTATATAGATTTACAATAATTTTATATTTATTTACTTAACTATTTAATTATTTTTACGAAGTTAAATTTTAAATTTTGTTAAATTTTTAGATATTTATTTGATGTATTTATTACTCATCTCAGATTATTCAACAGCAATACCTTTAATTTCTTCAATATTTTTATAGTTATGTTCGTTCATAAATTCATTCATTTCATTCAAAATTTTCCCAAAAACATCAATTCCTCTATAATAGACAGCACTTCCAATTCCAACTGCACTTGCACCTGCCATGAGCATTTCAATTGCATCATTTCCGCAGGTAACACCGCCAATTCCTATGAGTGGAACATCTAAATTTTCCTTTTTCATCATAGAATAAATTTCATAAATTTTTGCAACTGCAATCGGCTTAATTCCAGTCCCGCTGTAACCTCCGAATTTGTTTGCAAGTACCGGCTTTGCAAAATTTATGTCTATTTTCATCGCCCTGACCGTATTTATTGCTGCGAGCGCATCACAACCGCCGTCAATCGCCGCTTTTGCTATTTCTTTAATATCCGTAACATTCGGAGAAATTTTTACGATAAGCGGATTGCTGATTATATCTTTAATTTCGCTGATTAAATTTTTTAAAATTTTTGGATTTTTGCTTATGCTGTCATCAACATGTGGGCAGGAAACATCAATTTCAATTGCATCGGCATAATTTTCAGTCATTCCGGCAAGTTTGGAAAATTCGTCAATGGTTCCAAAGATGCTCACAATTAATGCCGTATCTGAATTATGCGACTTAAATTTTTCCAGTTCTTTCTTAAATTTTTCAAATCCGGGATTTGCCAGCCCGATTGCATTTAAAAGTCCAATCCTTTGTTCATTCTCAATCAGTTCAATTACAGTTGGATTTTCATAACCTTTTCGCTCATTTATTGAAAATGATTTTGTTGTTACTGCACCTGCTCCGCTTTCCGCAACTCTCTTAAGCAAGTATGCATTTGTTCCGAGTATTCCCGGTGCTAATATCAGGGGATTCTTTAAATCCTAATTTTGTTGATAAATCTGGCATTTTTAAATTTTTTGGTTATTATAAAATTTATTTGTGTAATATAAACTTTCATAAAATAATTAATTGCCTGCAAAAAATAATTTTCAAGGAACTTGCTCAATATTAAGAGGTAAATCACTCGTAACCGTCAAAAAATCAAGAATAACCTCCACTCTTTATTGAGCATATTCGGGGATTCTTTAAATTTCCTAATTTTGTTGATAAATCTGGCATTTTTAAATTTTTTGGTTATTATAAAATTTATTTGTGTAATATAAACTTTCATAAAATAATTAATTACCTGCAAAAAATAATTTTCAAGGCATATTTGTATAGTTTAAAAATTTAAAATTTCCGCTTTTCCTTTCAGCATCAGATAGACCGCAACATATTCAGGAATTTTATTAATCCCTTTTTTTAGTTCAAAGTCGTTGAGCAGCCAGAATTTCTGGTCATCATTAAGACAAATTTCAACATCTGTCTCATTAAACGCAACAAAGTCCTTAAAATTTCTTTCAACATTAAAATTGTCAATATTAACAACTTTTGCTATAAGCCCTGTTCCTCCGTGCAATGTATTTTCCAGCCGTATTAGTCGCGATATGTCCTGCGTAACCTGTCTGTCCGTATCTGCGGTTAAATTTACTGCGTATTTTTTAATTTTATCTTTCATTCGTTTATCTTTCAAATACCCTCTAAATTTATCATAATTTCCATTTTTTATATCTTCAAATATTTCTTTTATTTTTTTTCTTTTTTCATCTCCAAGATGTTTGTTATTTTCTTCTTCTTTTAAAATTTCGATTGCTGCATCTGCTATCCTTTTTCCCCATCCGACATCATCAATTTTCGGACCTATTAAAATTTCTGTTTTTGTTTCAGTTCCTTCTCTTTTCCTGTCCATTATTTCCACTCCGCTTCCAATCTCTTTTACCTCAAAAAATTCACTTTTCTTAATGTCATCAAGTAAGCCGTTTGCAGTCACATAGTCCAGAATTTCTCTTCTTTCTTCTTTTCCCAATTTTCGTATTCTTTCGTCAAAGACCTTTACATGAAACCCCTTACTTCCTGAAAAATTTAACTTAATATCTTTTGCTGAAAATCCGAAATCGCCCTTCAAAAAGTCAAGCAATTTCAAAATTTCGTCCCAGATTACTTCAATCTTTTTAAGTTCAATGAAGTCCGTTTTAACATCAAAATCAAATATCAGATCTGCTCCAAGCCAGTTTTTTCTATACATTTCATTTTCCGGAAATTCGTAATATGCTGCAGAATATGAAATATGAAAAAGTGACTGTTGTGACTGTAAATAGCGATTTAACTCACTTTCCGATTTAAATGATTTAGATCTGATTGGTACGGATTTTCTTTCCGAATCTAACCAAAATCCGAATTCTCTGTGATTTACCCCAGGTGGTGCGGAGATGTTGTGCTTAATATAGTATTCTATAAATTTTCTTTTAACATATTGTGCTGTTTTTTGTTCCATCACGATAAATTTTAATAAATTTTAAGGGTGTAAATTTTAGTGGTGTGTTTCAACACTTTCTCCCCCAAATAACTCATACGCATGAATTTCAAACGGATTTAATGCTTCTAATATTATATCTGCTATTTCCTGCAAAGTATATCCGTTGCTTGCCAAAACAAAAATTCCAACAGCCATAAAAAGAAAACTTACAATTACTGCAATATAATCCCACTGGTCAAAAATTATTTTCTCATCATATTTTTCAGTTTTAATTTTTTGTATATCAGTAAGATGTTCTTCATTATTGTGCTTACCGTGACGCAATAAGTCAACAATTAAATGCGTGGTTCCCTTTGCTGCATTAATGATTCCAACAATTCTCGGAACCGCCCTTATCAAATTTCCAAACATACCCATTCCTCTTGCTGCCGCCGCAGCCATAGCGAAATGCAAAACCATATCTATTCCCAGTCCGACAAAGAAAAACATAAAATCAATCTTACATTCCTGAAGTGATTTTAGCAGGGAAAATTTTTTTGAATAACCATTGTGAATATGGGAATAGACATCCATGAAATAATGTGCAAGAATCAATACCAGAAATGCGAATAAATTTAGCATGACAGCAACAATTAATGCTAATATTATATAAATCCACACAAAATATTTTATCTTATCATGCGAGATAAAAAAATTGTGAAATTTTTCCCTTATTGATTCTATTGTTTTTACTGACATTTATGTATTAAATTTATATTTTATATTTTATCTTTTAATAATAATTATGTTGTGATTATAAATTTTAAAATGAAAACAGGATGTGCTATTTTAGGGGCAATTGTCGTTGCAGGGATGTTATTGTTATCGGGATGTATTGGAAGTGAAGGCGGGGGATTTGATGTAAATAAAGTGATTGAAGCACAAAAGAATATAAAGCAATATACATTTGAAAGCGAGATAAGTTACGGAGGAGCAGGAATGGGATTTACTATGCCTATGAACGGAAAAGTAGATGTAGAGAACAAAAAAATACATATAAATATGAGCATGATGGGACAAAATATGGAAATGTATCTGATTGGCAATGAAATGTACATGAAACAAGCAGGACAATGGATTAAAATGACAAAATCAGATTTAGAACGGGATAGCAGCGGGGTGTCCGGTTTTGGAGATCAGGCAAACCAATACGAGAAAACAACAGAAATTTTGAAAAGCCCAAAGACAAAGATTGATGTTGTTGGCGAAGAAACTGTAGATGGAGTAACTTGCTATAAAGTGAATGTTGTGCCAGATGTGGAAAAATTAAAAGAACAGCTTGGTAAAAGTGCAGGAATGACACGAGGGATGGAATACCTTATAAATGGCAGTTCATACACAATCTATGTAGATAAGACAACAAATTTCATCAAAAAGGAAGATATAAATTCTACTATGGAAATGTCTGCCCAGGGCATGAAAATGAATATATATATGCAAATGAAATTTGTGTATAAAGATTTAAATAAGCCAGTTGATATACAACTTCCTGAAGAAGTCAGGAACGCAAAATCAATGACTGAAATGATGAAAGAGATGAATGCAACAAAAACGAAACAACTACTATCTTAGAATAGTAAAATAGTAAAAAATAATCTTACAACTGAACAAATATAAATTTTTTATTTTTAAATTTTAGTAACTATTCAGAGGGTACAAAAATTTCAAAAAATTTACATATAATTTTTTAGATTGCTGAATAGTTACAAATTTTATTTATTTCTCAAATTTTTATAAATTTTATCTTTAAGATGCAGCCCTCTAAATCTAATCATAAATTCGACATTAAACACGAGGCATTTTCACTTGTTCATGATATTGTTTATGCACTTGTAGCGGTTTTAGTTGTATTTGGGACGATGTATTTGATTTTAGGCCCTCCTTTTCCCCCGATTGTGGTAGTTGTTTCTACAAGTATGCTGCACGAGGATACTCAATGGAAGAACTGGTTTGAAGAAAATAACTTAAATTATGCCGGATTTCAGCTTATTGGCGGATTTGATAAAGGAGATGTGATAATAACCAAGCAAACGAAGGATATATCTCTCGGAGATGTAATTATTTATGAAAGGGACCTTGAACATTACGGCTCACAATCCGCTCCGATTATTCACAGAGCTACAGGAATTATTACAATAAATAACTGGAAATTTGAGAATTATAGCGGAACATTAGATTGTATTAAAGAGGAACAAATTGAAGAAGCAATAGAAAGTGTTAAAATATGTAATGAAGAAGCAACAACAAATTATAACCTAAATGCACCAATTATAAAAGGAAGTTGTCAATACAAAAATTTTCCGAAAGAAGGAAATTTTAAATTTTATCTGACAAAAGGAGACAATAACCCGATTTCTGACCAGTGTGGTTTAATGGGCGACACACATACATCAATGCGACTAATCCCTGAAACACAGGTAATAACAAATGCGTGGATTCTTATTCCGAAAGTAGGATACATAAAGATATGGCTTAATGACATAATTTTTTATGTAACCTCGCCTTTCAGAGGACATTAAATTTTTAAATTTTATTTTTTAAATTTTCAATTGCTGCCCAAATAATCTTTTTCATGCTTTCAACATCCCATTTTGATGTATTTATACATAAATCGTAATTTCTTAAATCGTTTATGTCTATGTTATAAATTTCCTTAAATCTTTTATGTTCGCTTAATTCCCTGTTCTTTATGCCGCTGATCGCATCATCATAACTGCATTTTTCTCTTTTCACAACTCTTTTTGCTCTGACATCAATATCAGCATCCAGAAAAATTTTTATATCCGACTTCATCACAAACCAGGAAATTCTGCCCTCAACAACGCAATTATTTCCCTTTTTAACTTCTTCCTTAACTAGTGACATTTGAAGCCCATCTATTTCTTCATCTATTTCAAAATTTTTCTCCGCATACGCAGAGAACTCCAAAAGCGATAAATTTCTTTCCTTAGCCATTCTTCGCATTATCTCGCCTGCAGATATGTGCACAAAGCACAGTTTTGAAATTTCGTTTGCAATGGTTGTTTTTCCCGAACCGATTGTTCCTGATAAGGTAATTATCATTTTAAAATTTCAAAGACACAATTAAATTATTTTTGAGTATTTTTAATTAGATTTTTAATTATTATTTTAGATTATTAGTTAAATAAATATAATATTGTCAGATAAATACAAAATGGTTTTTACGTGGCTTAAACGGTGGTTCAAAAACTGGTTTGGAAAAAAGAAGACTATCAAATTGGGTTTTTACGGACCTCCAAATGCAGGAAAGACAACTTTGGCGAATAAAATTTCAATTGACTGGACGGGGACAGAAATTGGAACTGTCTCCGAAATTCCACACGAAACAAGAGAGGTGCAAAAAAAAGAGAAGGTCGTAATAAGAGTAGGTGACAGAAAGATAGAGATGGATTTACTTGATATGCCAGGAATTGCCACAAAGGTTGATTTTGAAGAGTTTGTAAAGGATCATAAGATGAGCGAAGAAGAAGCAAAACAACGCGCAAAAGAGGCAACCTGCGGAATTATTGAATCCATAAAATGGCTTGAAAATGTAGATATTGCAATTGTTATTTTTGATGCGTCTCTTGACCCATATACTCAGACAAATATAACTATCATTGGGAATTTTGAGGCAAGGAAAATTCCGGTAATACTTGTGGCAAACAAGATGGATTTAAAGAACTCAAATGTTAACAGAATTAAGAATGCTTTTCCTCAACACGATATTGTTGCAATATCTGCAAAAAAAGGGACAAATATAGATAAACTTTATAAAACAATAGCAAAATATGCCTAATAAATACGGCCAAAGATAATAATTTAATAAATTCAAACTAAATCCCAATTAACCATCAAATAACAAAACAATGGCACTGGAAATAGAGTTTTTGTCATCTAATCTGCTTAAAGAAAAAGAGGGTCATGAGAAGATAAGTTTTATTTTACACAAAATCAAAGACGGTAAAATTTTAATATTAGAAGAACCTCTGACTTCACTTGAAGAGGCGAAGTTAATTGAAGAAACAATGATTGGCATTGACGATAAATTTAAAGGCATAGAAGTGGCAACATTAGGCGAGGAAAATAAATCATTTGCCTCAAAAATTGCTGCTATGCTAGGTATTAGAAAAGGAATTACTGTTATAGGTCCTGCAACGGTTATCCAAAAGATGAGGAAAGAAAAAGCACCACAAAAAATTTTACTGACTGCAGCAGAAGATCTTGACGATAAAAAAGATGAACCGGAAAAATAGCAAATAATAAAAATGTCAGAAACAGAAATAAAAAAATTTACCGCTCAAAAAAGGACAAAGCACTAGCAGGAGTATGTGGAGGAATGGCAGAATATTTAAATGTAGATCCGACCATAATCAGGATATTTTGGACAGCATCTTTATTTGCAGGTGGCTTCGGGGTAGTGACATATATCCTTTGCTGGATAATTATTCCTGAAAATCCAAATCAGTAAAATAATAACTTAAAAACAGTTAAATTTAAAATGGCTGATGAACCAATTGGAATATTGGTATGTAGGATATTGTTTGTAATTCTAGGTTTGATTATTATTGGGGTTGGGCTTTTTGACGGAATAACAGCATCAGAGTTTGAAGAAGCACCTGAAATATTTATATTGGCATCTGTCATTCTTACAGGTGTTTTTATGATAATTGGAGTTGCCGAACTTGCTGTTGCGTATGGGATATGGAAGATGAAGAAATGGGCGAGAATTGCAGGAATAATTTTAGCAATTATTG